>JALRJJ010000134.1 GCA_023255095.1 bacterium | reverse complement strand
TTTTATTAAACTATTTAGTAAAAAACTTCAATGACAAGGATTCATTTTCTTTGGCAATCATTGCACCTGATTCTGATTTTGGAAGAAGAGAAGTAGACTCTATTTTAATTGAAATGGACCAACTAAATATTGAGCCAATTTCTGTTCAGTTTTATAATATAAATGGAGATATAGATTTAAGAAGTAATTTTGATGTTTTGAGGGAGATTGCATGGGAAAAGAAAAATGAAGAAGAATATCAAGATTTCCTTGGTGCAGAGATCGACATGTTAGATTCGATGTTTGAAATTGAAACAGATGATTTATATAGTAGATTTAATATTAGCCAGGAAGCTGAAATAGATTCTTCAAAATTCATTTTAGATACTATCGATGCAGTTTATCTGCCTGTATCCAATAACGAAATGAAATTTGTTGCAACTCAAATATCTCTTTCCAATTTAGATACTCAGTTAATTGGAAATGACTTATGGTTTGATATGGAATTTTTACGTCAAGAAAATATTTCTCCTCATATACAAAAAATGATATATAGCAGCGCCTATAACCCTAACTATAAAATCAGAAATGATTATGGTAACAATAATTCTTTAAATTATTTTTTTCACTATGGCTATGACATATCAGAATTCCTAAAGTCAGCATTAACAATCTCAGACCTCTCTTCTAATTCATTTGAAAATGGAATGACCAGAGGGTTTTCTTTTAATTTGGGTTCAGTAAATAAGAGCGTAAATATTTACCAATTTGAGTCAAATAGGTTAATAAAATTTTCTAATAATCAAAATTTGAATGATAATTAACTTTTCCTCAAAATTTCTTATTCCAAACTATACAATTCTTTTCTCAAACGAATCCTTTGATAATTTGAACAGTTCAAGAAAAATATTTTCTATGAACCAAATTCATTCAAATAAGATCTCTCTTCTTGAAGAATTCAATCAAAACGATAAGTTGGATGGATTATTAGCAATTAATTCATCTTCAATTTTGTCCGTAAAAACAGCTGATTGTCTTCCAATTTTCATTTATCATAACTCGAGAAATATCTTTGGTATTTTGCATGCTGGATGGAGAGGATTAAGCGATGGAATTATAGATAATTTTATTCAATTAATTTTAAATCAAAATTTAAGCCCAAGTGATTTTTGTGCCTTTATTGGTCCATCAATATGTCAAAAAAATTATGAAGTCACCAAAGAAATGAAAAACTATTTTCCTGATAAATTTTTTAAAATAGTTGATAAGAAACTTTTTTTAAGCCTTCAGGATTTTACTATAGAAAACTTTTCAAATTTTGGAATAAATACTCTATTTTGTAATGAATGTACTTATGAAAATAAAAACTACCATTCTTATAGAAAAAACAAAACCTCAAAAAGAATAACCGGGATTATTTATAGAAATGAATAATCTAATTGAGCTTTTTATCTTAGGAATAATTCAAGGTATGACCGAATTTTTTCCAATTAGTAGTTCGGGTCATTTAGTAATTGGACAAGATATTCTTAATATTTCAAATTTAGATGCTACAGAGGAAATTATAGCTCATTTTGGAACTTTGTTTAGTATCATTTACTTTTATCGATCATCATTCTTCTCTAGAAAGCACCACTCTGATTTTTTCCATTCAAAAAATCTTACCAAATTGGTTATGGCAACTATTCCTGCAATAGTTTTTGCTTTAGTATTTGACGTTGAATCATACTTTAATATTGGTTTTGTAGAAAAAGCTCTTTTAATTAATGGTGTCTGGCTTATTTCAGCTACGATTCTTACCAATACTTTTAAATTTGATTTAACCAATAAGATTGCTTTAGTATTGGGCATCTTCCAATCTATAGCTATTTTGCCAGGCATTTCAAGGTCTGGAGCGGTAATTTGTGCTGCGCTTATCCTTGGAATTAAAAAGAGCGAAATAATCAAATTTTGTTTTTATATGGTTGTTCCAGCCACAATTTTATCTATTTTTTATAAATTGATTTTTTCAGCTAGTGGTTTTTCAATTTTATCTTTTGAGTCAAGCGTAGTTTTATTTTCCTCTTCGTTTATTTTTGGATACTTAAGTTTAGTTTTTTTGATAAAAATTCTAGAAAAGTTTAGCTTTATTGGCTTTGGTGTATATTGTATAATTGTGAGTTTCTTAATATGATAGAATTAATTTTTTCACTTTATTTATTATTAATTATTTTTGTTGGTATTTTTTCTAATAAGTTTATTGCTAATAAATTAGATTTTCTTTTAGCTGGTAGAAAACTTGGACCTTGGGTGACTGCTTTTTCAGAAAGAGCGTCCGGTGAATCTGCTTGGCTTTTATTAGGTTTGCCCGGCGCTGCAATCGCAATCGGCTATGGTGAAATTTGGGCTGTGCTTGGTATAACTATTGGTATTATATCTTCTTGGTTTTTAGTTGCTGAAAAGTTGCGTGATGAAACCGAAAAGTATAACGCGGTAACAATCCCTGATTATTTAGAAAAAAAATTTAATGACGATGGAACAATTAAATTAATTTCTGCAGGAATTATTACTCTATTTTTTTCCTTTTATGTTTCAGCTCAATTTCACGGAGCTGGAAAGATACTTGAGCAGATTTTTGGAATTGATCCAATCTATGGAATTACTTTAAGTGCTATTATTATAATTATTTATACACTTTTAGGTGGTTTATTAGCTGTTGCGTGGACTGATCTTATTCAGGGATTTTTAATGATTGGTACTCTAGTTATTTTACCTACTTTAGGATTTTTGTATTTATTTGAGAGCGGTACAAGTTTTGAAAATATTCTTTTTGCTAGTTCAGACCCCATTAAAAATTCTATTTTTTCTTCTTTA
Organism: bacterium; assembly: GCA_023255095.1. Classification (GTDB taxonomy): domain Bacteria; phylum Fidelibacterota; class Marinisomatia; order Marinisomatales; family Marinisomataceae; genus Marinisoma. Next base: position 14,171 of record JALRJJ010000134.1, on the reverse strand, counting down.
GATTCTTTTTCATCGATGACTTTATTAGCTTTGGGTGGAATGAGTTGGGGTTTGGGATATTTTGGTCAACCTCATTTGTTGATAAGATATATGGCCATCAAATCTGTAAAAGATGTTAAGATTGCAAAATGGATAGCAACATTTTGGGCGATTCCTGGAATTTTAGGCGCTTTTTTAATTGGTATTGTTGGTTTAGCTTATTTTGGAGAAGATTATTTTATCGGCAAAGACCCTGAAACCGTAATGCCTCTTTTAGCCTCTACATTATTACCTTCTTGGCTTGCAGGATTATTAATCTCAGGCGCTGTAGCTGCAATGATGTCAACTGCTGATTCTCAACTACTTGTCTCATCTTCAACGATAAGTGAAGATTTAGGATTGAGTAGATTATTTAAAAAAAGAAGCACTGAAATTGATTTGCTAAAGAACACTCGTTTAATTACTACAATTTTAGGTGTTATAGCATATAGTATGGCAATATATTCACAAATTACTGGCAATTCGATTTTTGGAATTGTTAGTTTTGCTTGGAGTGGATTAGGATCTTCATTTGGTCCTGCGATAATTCTTTCTTTGTGGTGGAATAAAACCTCTACTAAAGGTGTCATTGCTGGCTTGTTATCTGGATCAATCTCAACAATTATTTGGGGCAGTAACTCTTTCTTAAAATCAATTGTTACTGAAAGATTATCAAGCTTTATCATTGCTTTTTTAGCCATAGTAATTTTTAGCTATATCTATAAAGATGAATAAGATTTTTGAAATAAATACTGATTTATTAAAAAAATCAAAGAATCTTTTTTTGGCTGGGGATAATGATTTTTTATACTTATTTATTAAAGATAAAATAAAATCCATTCACCCTGATTCTGAGATATATATTTTTGATTGTTCAAACAAGATTGAACTTCAAGAGGCAATAGAATCCTTATCAAACCTGACACTTTTTTCAAATAAGAAAATTACAATTTTAAAAAATATCGACTCTATTTCAGAAAAATTAATCAATACTTTTGTTGAAATTTTTCAAAATAACCTTGAATCAGAGAACTTAATCCTTGGCGTAGATAATAATTTTCTATCTTTTGATTACAGAACTAAAAAGAACCTTCTTAAGTCAAAAAATTCGATTACACTGTCTAAAAACTGTCAGTTAATTGATATATCAACTCCTTTTGAAAGTGATATGATACGCTGGATTTCTTTTTTCGAAAATGAAAAAAATATCACCATTTCCTCAAAATTAAAGAAAGATTTAGTTTCAATATTTGGAACTAATTTTCATTCGATTTACAATGAAATAACTAAGATTTCTTATCTCATTGAATCTAAAATATTCAGTTATGATGAGTGGTATCAATCAATTTCAAATTCTCATAAAAATAAACAATTGTGGGAGTTCAATTATGCCGTGTTAGATAAAAAGTTACACGATATTTTATTGATTGGGAATTCACTATATCTTCAATATGGAATGAATTTTATAATATCAAGCCTGTTTCAAATCTTTGAAGCATTATTTTTTAATCATTTAAATGATGGAACAAATGTTAATCCTATGCATTCAAGTTTAAAACCAAACATTTTGAAAAGAGTAAGCTTATCACACAAAAATTTCGAAATGTTAGAAATTGAAAATGCACTAATAGCTTTATATGAAGCAGATAAAAAACAAAAACAGAGAAGGAATTTAGATGACGCAGAGTTTGTTAAACTCATCGTTGAAATCTTCAGCAATGAATAATCCTTTTAAGCTTTCTGATGAAAAGTTAGTTGCCCGTTTTGTTAATGGGGACATCAATGCTTATAAGGAGTTAGTCAAAAGATATAAAGATAAACTTTTCAATTTTGTCATGAGATATTTTAATAATAGAGAGCAAGCTGAAGACGTTGTCCAAGAAACATTGATTAAGCTCTACACTCACGCTCATTATTATAAAGATATAGCCCAGTTTTCGACATGGATTTATACGATAGCAAAAAATAATGCTTTAACTGAATTAAGAAAAAACAAAGCTAAGAAGAGTGATTCGATGTGGACTGATGATGGAAAATTTATTGATATTGCTTCAAGTGAAATTCCACTAGACGAAAAAGTTCAGAATGAAATTGCTGTCGAAAAACTGAATAAATATTTATTAGAATTACCTGAAAATTTTAGAATAGCAGTTTATTTAAGAGATTTTGAGGAACATTCTTATGAAGAAATTAGTATGATACTAGAAATTCCTATTGGTACAATTAAATCAAGAATCAATAGGGGAAGAATTATGCTCGCAGAAAAGTTGAAGTCATATAAGGAGTAAAGTAAATGGATAAAAATATTTTTGAAGACCGCATTTTAGCTTATTTAGATGGATCTATGGATTTCAAAGAAAGAAAAGAATTTGAAGACTTATTAAATCATAATGATTCTTATAAATCATTGGTGAATGATATTAAAAATAATATCTCGTTAATGAAGAAGGCTGAACCTTTAAAAGTTTCTAAAAATTTTGAAGAGAGACTTCAGTTGAGAATTGAAAGTTTGTCGTTTAGCAATGATGGCAAGAAATCATTTTTTTCAAGCTATCCAAGACAATGGATTTTCTCTGGACTGTCAGTATTTGGGATTTTAGTCCTCACATTTCTTTTCTTTCAGCCAAATTCTAATCTAATTGTTGTAGATGAAAATATTCAAAATGAACAGAAAAATATCATTGATTCACCATCAAAAAACTCTAATGATGAGCAAATTAAAGAACTTGATCAGTTGGATAATTTTAATGGCTCATTTGTGAACGATAAAAAGTAAATCTTAACTCAATTGAATATCTCATTATAGAGATGTAATTTGAGCAATGTTTACTCAAAAAAAATATTTATTAGTTCTTTTAGTCATTCTGAGTGCTTGCTCAGTTTCAAGAGAAAAAGTCTCTTTTGAAAATAATCCTTTAGAAGAGCAAATTATTTCCAAAACTCAAACAGAATCCCTAGAAAATGGAATCAATAATTTCATCGACGGAATGATGTTTATGGAGCAAGGTGAATATGCTCGAGCGATAATTGAATTTCAAGAGGCTATTGAGAGAGGTTCTAATTCATCAGAATTATTTTACTATTTATCTGATGGATATTGGATGATTCAGAAATACGAAAAAAGTATCTTTTTTTCAAAAAGAGCTATAGAAAATAGCCCAGATGCAATTGACTATCGAATTTCATTAGGGAAAAAACTAATCGCATTGAATGAACTTGATGAAGCTTTGGAAGTTTTTCTTAAAGCAAGTGAGCTGAATAATTCTACTGGTGAAATTCTTTTTATAATTGGAGATATTAAGCTTGAAAAAGGTGATATCGATGGTGCCCTAATATATTATCGTGAAGCATATAAAAAAGATAAAAATCTTACCTTAGCTTTGGAAGTTGCAGCTAAGTTAGCCCTTGAAAAAGACCATAGAGAAAAAATTGAAATTGCTAAGGAGCTTTTTATCTCTAATGTTGCTAGCCCTGAATATCTAAGAATTTTAATTGAGTCAATTGAAGGAAGTGATAGTAATGGTTATTTATTATCTTTACTGAATGATTTTCCTGGCATAGAAACTAATCCTCTTATCAACAATTTATACAATCAAATAGGATTTCAGTTTTTAAGAGAAGGAAAATTAGATGAAGCTGAGTCCTATTTTTTAAAATCAATGAACATAAATTCCAATGATCGATTTCCACTTTATTACTTGTCAATTACTTATCAAGAGCAAGGAAAATTCAAAGAATCTATCGAATTATCAAAAAAATACATACAGAGTTTTCCGAATGACCGTGATGGATATATTAACAAAATAATTTCTTATTTAAATCTTCAAGATTATGGAGAAGCTTTAAACGAATTAAATATAGTTAAGGAGATTTTTCAAAATGACTTTGAAATAAACTATTTACTTGGACTTGTATATTATAATTTGAAGCAATTTACTGATTCAGAATTTTACTATAGTCAAGCTTTTGAAATTGACAACAAATCTCTTCCTGTTATGCATGGACTTGCGATGGTTTTAGACCAAAATAAAAAATGGATTCAGTCAGATGAAATCTATGAATCTTTATTGAAAATTAACCCTAATGATGCCCAAGCTCTTAATAATTATGCTTATAGTTTAGTTGAAAGAAATGAACAATTATTAATGGCGCTTGAAATGTCTATAAAGTCCAATGTTATTGAAAAAGATAATCCATCTTATTTAGACACTTTGGGTTGGATTTATTTTAAGACTGGAGATTTAAAATTAGCCGAAGAATATATAGCTCAGTCATTAATTTTTGATGAGAATAGTGCTGTAGTGCTTGAGCATTATGCTGATGTTTTAGTTGGTTTAAATGAAATAGACAGGGCAATTATATTTTATAATAAGTCTTTATTAATTGAAGAAAATGAATCAATTAGAGAAAAAATAGAAAATTTAGAATGAAAAATTTAACCATTATTCTTTTCACAGTTCTTGTGGGCTGTTCTTCGACAATACCTGAGGAAACATTGATTTTTGAAATTGAAAATGAAAATGCAACAATAGAATCACTTCAAGTAAATTATGAACTCGTCAAAGGATCAGGAAAGCTTGTCGCGAAAGGAAGTTATAATTTTATTTCCTCATTTATTTTTGAATCTTCCCGTCTAAATAATTTAGTCGTTTTTAAAGATTTCATTGGTAGAAAAAGTTTTGCCATTGATTCGAATGAAGAAACTGTTAAGTTGGTAGATTTAAGAAAAAATATTGAAATCACTTCAGATCAGTTTACCAATGAATATCCACAATTTTCTGGCATATTTTTTGAACATATATTTATTAAGAAATTGCTTTGGGGGGAAAAAATTGAACAAGCAGATTACCCCAACTTAATAATTAGTCAAGAATTTAATCAAGAATATGGAATGCAGTTTTTAAATCAAATAAGCGTTAAAAATGATTCGATTAATCAAGATTTCAATCTTTCTATTTTTTCAAGGAATTTTGAGTAGTGAATAAAATTTCTATTCTTATTCCTGTTTATAATGAACAAGAGTCTATTCCTATTTTATCTCAACAATTGCTTGATTCTTTTCAAAATGAATTTTTATATGAAGTAATCTTTATCAATGATGGTTCTACAGATCTTTCATTAAATATTTTAAAAAGTGTTATTGAAAAAAATCCTTCTTGGAAGATTGTAGATTTATATCGCAATTACGGAAAAGCTATTGCACTTCAGGCGGGCTTTGAACATTCAAGTGGTTCATTAATTGCAACTCTAGATAGTGATTTACAGGATGATCCCTCCGAGATATCAAAACTTGTTGACGAAATTCACAATGGATATGATGTTGTTTGCGGATGGAAAAAAAACAGAAAAGATCCCTTCGAAAAGAAAATTGCCTCGAAGATTTTTAACTTTTTTCTTCGCTTGTTTGGGGGATTGAGAATCCATGATTCGAATACAGGTATAAAAGTTATTAAACGGGAAGTATTTTCAGCATTGAAACTATATGGAGGAAGGCATCGCTATATTCCCTTATTAGCTAAACAGAAAGATTTCTCTGTCTCAGAAGTTATTGTTAATCATCATCCAAGACAATTTGGAAAATCAAAATATGGAATTGGTCGTTATTTTGAAGGTTTTTTTGATTTTCTTACTATTCTTTTTCTAGGAAAATATATAGATAGACCACTTCATTTTTTTGGCTCAATAGGTTTCTTATCATTTTCTACTGGAGTCTTAATAGAATTTTTCGTTTTATATCTAAAGTTTTATCAAAATCATTCTTTTCAACAACATGTTGCTTTACTTATTCTTGGTTCTATTCTGATTATTGCTGGATTACAGTTATTCATTTTTGGATTGTTGGGTGAATTATTTGTTGAGAAAAGTCAAAAATCAAATAAATATATTAAAGACATAATAAGCTGATTGTGAAAATTTTATCTATTGGACCAATTTCTCCCTTCAGGGGTGGGATTGCTAAGTTTCATCAAAGTCTCAATATCGAATTATCAAAATCTTCTACAGTTGAAGTATTAAATTTTAAAAAACTTTATCCAAATCTATTATTTCCTGGAAAATCTCAATTTGATGATTCAAGTAAAGATTTTAATTCTCATAGAATTTTAAAATTTTATAATATTTTTACGTGGTTTAAGGGTGTGCAATTAATCAATAAATTTCGTCCTGATTATATCATTTTTCATTACTGGCATTGGGCTTTTTTGCCAATGTTTATTTATTTCTCAAAAAAAAATTCAAAAATTAAAAAAAGGATAATTTTGCATAATGTTATATCCCATGAAAATATATTTTTTGAAAAATTATTTTTAAAAATTTTATTAAATAACAATGATGAGTTTATTGTGATGAATAATTATTCTTATGAAATCATTAAAAGATTAAATCCACTAGCTAGAGTAAATAAGATATATCACCCTATTTATAATGTTGAAAATTCAAAAAGTGTTATTTCAACTGAAAGCTCTGATACGGTTTTGTTTTTTGGTCTTGTCAGAAAATACAAGGGGCTCGATATTTTAATTGAAGCAATGAATCAAGTTAATAATAAAATTCAATTGTTGGTTGTCGGAGAATTTTATGATTCTAAACAAAAATATTTAAATTTGGTTAAAAAATTAAATCTTCAAAATAGAGTGAGGATTTTTGATTCTTACATTTCTGAAGAAAAAATTCAAGATTATTTTAATCAAGTAGATTTAGTAGTACTTCCTTATAAAAAATCCAGTCAAAGCGGTGTCTTATCATTAGCTTATAACTTTGATAAGCCTGTACTAGTAACTGATTCTGGGGGGCTAGTAGACTATGTTTTAAAAAACAAAACTGGGTTGATTTCAAAATCAAATCCCTCTTCTATAGCAGAGAAAATCAATCTTTTTTTTAAAAACAAAGAAAATTTATTCTCCAAAGAAGACATTAAAACTTTAAAAATTCAAATGACTTGGAAAAATTTTGTTGATAATCTTAATTTAAAATAATGAAATCCGATTTTCTTAAAGCGCATATTTTGTTACTTACATGGAATGAAAAAAAACTAACCGAAAATTGCATTAATTCCATTCTTAAAATTGATTATCCAAATTTTGAGCTAACAGTTATTGATAATAATTCATCAGATGATTCTCTTGAATATCTTTATAAAAAGTTTCCTCAAATAAATTTTTTAAAACTCGAAGAGAACTATAAATTTGCAGAGGGATATAATCAGGCTATTAAAAGAATTGATATTGAAGAAAATGAATATTTAGTCTTTTTAAATAATGATACTATTGTAAGTCGTAATTTTTTGAATCCACTTGTCAACACTCTTCAAGAAAATCCTAAACATATTATCTCTGTACCAAAAATTCTTTACGCAGATCAATCCAATTTAATCTGGTTTGCAGGAGCAAGGATTAATTTATGGCTTGGTCTCATTTATCATATTGGTATTAGAAAAGAAGATGATTCTAAATTTTCTTTTCAATCAATTACAGATTATGCTACCGGATGTTGCTTTTGTATTTTAAAGTCTGATTTCGAAAAAATCGGAGGATTCGATTCAAGATACTCCTTTTACTGTGAAGATGTTGATTTTTCTTTAAAGGCTAGATCTTTAAACAGAGAGATAGTTTACAATCCGAAATCTATTATTTTACATCATGTATCCAAGTCTCTTGGTTCTAATTCTTTTACAAAACTTTCGTTAAAATTTAAGAATCAAATTAAACTTTTTTGGAATCATGCCAATTTTTTTCAGATATTTACCATTTCAATTTTTTGGATAATTTTTTTTCTACCCTACAATTTTTTAAAATATTTTTTGATTAGATTTAAAGATGTCAAATAGTCATCCGAAAAGAAGAATCTTAAAAGAGGCTGGAATTTCTTTTTCAGGAATGTCAATAGGGTCTGTTTTTCGCTATTTGTTTTCTATTATTTTAGGACGATTTTTTGGCGCGCAATTATTGGGTTTTTATTCAATTGCTAATGCAGTTATGAGAATTTCAGAGGTTTTTGCTCTATTGGGATTAGACACAGGTGTGCTTCGATTTGTCAGTAGAAATCCAAATAATAAAAGTGATATCCAAAAAATACTAGAGTCCAGTCTTAAAACTGCACTTTTATCTAGCACTTTAATTGCTTTAGTTATTTTTCTTTTATCTGATTGGTTAGTGCAGAATATTTTAAAAGAAGATATTTCAGTATCTATTTTGTTAAAATGGTTTTCTATAACTTTACCTTTTACTGTAACAACTCTAATTCTTTCATCATTCACTCAAGCTTTTCAGTCTCTAAAGTATAAAATTTTCGTCAACCAATTATTATCTCCCTTAACTTTATTAGTATTTACGATCCTCATTTATTTTATTTCCAATCCTTTAGCAGCAATTATCTTTCCTACTATTATTTCTTCTTTTATTTCAATTATAGCAATATTCTTTTTCGCAAGAAGATTTTCAAAAATAAGAATCAAAGAGATATTTAAAACCTCATTCAATAGAGAAATTTTACAATTTTCAATTCCTTTAATGTTCGTTTCAGCTGTAGGGATAATCATGCATTGGACAGATATTTTGATGCTTTCAACTTTTGAGGATGCATATTCTGTAGGTTTATATCATCCCATTGAGAGAACTGCAGGATTAATCAGAATGATTTTCTTTGCTTTTGCAGGAATTTTCTCACCGATGTTTTCCAAATATTATTATGAAAAAAATCATTTGAAAATGAAGGAAATTTTTGATTTATCATCTAATTGGATACTAATGTTTTCAATGCCTCTTTTTATATTTTTTGTTTTATTTCCTTCAGATATCCTTTCAATTTTTGGAGATGAATTTATTAATGATTTTTCATTAATATTTTTATCAGTAGGTATTTTAATACAATCTTATTTTGGATTAGGCTCTTCCATTCTTTCAATGGCAGGTTTTTCTAATTTGAATTTTTTAAATGTTTCGATCGGTCTTTTTCTTAACATATTTTTTAACTGGATATTAATACCAAAATACGGTCTTAATGGAGCTGTAATCGCCACTTCAATTTCGCTTATAATCCTAAGTATTATTAGGTTATTACAGATTTATAGTAAGTTCAGAATATTGAATTTGTCCATTAATTCTTTAAAACCACTCTTGGTAGGAATTGTAACATTTTTAGTAATAGACTTTATTCCTTTTTTTAACCAACCCCTTCAAGATACAAACTTTTTTAAGCATGTTGGAAAAATTAGTTTAGCATTCATTTTTACTTCAATAGTTTATTTTGCGATATATGGATTGATAGGTATTTCTAAGGCGGAGAAAATGATTTTTAAAAGATTAAAAGATAAAGTAAATGAATAAAATTCTTTTACAATTTTTAACATATATTGGGGTTGTAATTATTTTATTTTACCCAATTTTTTTTTACAACTTCACTTTTGGTTCAGGGGATACTTTAAACCCCTTTGCTATAAGTCATATCTTGTCGAAATATAAAGAAATAATCGGAGTTTGGCCCCAATGGCAACCATGGGTTTTTTCCGGTATGCCTACCTTAGAAGCTTATACAAATATAAACCTGCTTTATTTTCCTAGCTTATTACTGAATGCATTAGGCATCAATGATCTATTCATTCAGTTTATTCATTTAGTTTTTTCTGGGTTTGGTATGTCTTTATTTCTTAAACAACTCGGAATAGACTCCAGAATTTCTTTAATGATAAGTATTCTTTGGATCATGAATCCTTTCTTAATTACAATGATAGTTTTTGGGCACGGAAGTCAATTTATGACCGCTTCATTTTTTCCATGGTTGTTATTTTTATTAAACAGATATTATAATAATAATTCAATACTTAATTTTTCTCTATTGACAATTATTTTGGGTTTCTTTTTTCAACGAGCCCATGTTCAAATAGTTTATTATGGCTGTATGCTATTTTTTGCTCACTCGTTGTATCTTTTTATTAAATACAGAAAAAAACAAAATGTATTGGGCGTATTTTCGTCATTTATTATAGCTACTTTTTTAGCTTCCCATATTTATTTTCCTAGCCTTTCTTTCGCAAAAAATTCAATACGTTCTATATCAGATAATCTTTATTCATATGCAACCAATTGGTCAATGCATCCAAAAGAATTGATTACATATATTAATCCTAATTATTATGGTTTTGGGGGAGAGAGCTATTCTGGCCATATGCCATTTACTGACTTCCCTCATTATGTTGGAATATTTGTTTTAATTTTAGCATTCTTTTCTTTTTCGAAATTTGATTCTTTAAGGAAATATTTAGCTCTAGTTTTATTATTGAGTCTCCTCATATCTTTTGGTAAGTATTTCCCTTACGTTTACAACCTATTGTTTGATTATGCACCCTTTTTCAGCAGTTTTCGGGTTCCAAGTATGATTCTAATTGTAACAAATTTCATTCTCTATATTTTAGCCGCTTTTGGACTAAATGATTTACGACATAAATTTCAGAATAGGATTGTAAATAAATTTTCAATGTCCAATTTGATTCTAGCTTTATTTTTTATTCTATCATTTATTGATATTTATAGAGTTGACAAAAGAATTATAAACCCTTCGAAAAATGACTCTCAACAAAGTCAGCTTATTGAAAAAAATATATTCAATCAATATTTTACTGAAGATGAAACAATTAGTTTTTTACTGGCGGATAAAACTTCTTACAGAATATATCCGGTTGCTCAATTATTTCAGGATCCAAAATTCAAATATTTTGGAATAGAGTCAGTAGGCGGATTTCATCCAGCAAAATTTTATCATTATTCTGCGCTAATGAACAATTCAAATAATTTATTATCAATTCCAGTTTTGAAGTTTTTAAATGTAAAGTATTTTATCTCAACAATTGAAATTGATAATCAAAATTTTCATTTAATAAAAAAAACTAATTTTCATTCTGTTACGTATAGCGGTGATGTTTACATTTACGAATTTTTAAATGCTCTGCCAAGAGCTTGGTTTGCTAAAAGAGCAATAAAATCCGATGAAAATCTTTTCTTTTATCTTACTGCTGATGCGTTTAATCCTTTGAATACTGTAGTGGTAGAAGATCTTGAAGATAAATTATTCTCAGATGGAGAAGTAGTCGATTTTGAATGGGGTCTTCATGAAATAAAAATAAGGGTTAATAATCAATCAGATTCAGATTCTTTTTTAGTGCTTAGCGAAATCTTTTATCCGGCAAGATGGAAGGCTTTTATTGATGGAATACCAGTAAAAACATTCAAAACCAATGGGGTTCTTAGAGGATTAATTATTCCAAAAGGGGAGCATGAAGTTATATACAAATATGACAATTCTTTTTTCAGAATTCTTTACATATTATCATCAATTCTTCTAATTTTTTTCATTACTATTATCTTTTATCAGCTTGTTAAAAAAAAATACCTACTTTAACTTATATTCTGTATGAACGAAACTAATAATCCCAGTTTTCTAGAAATTTTATTATCACAACTCCCAATTTTTCTAATTTTTTTAGTCGTTTATTATTTTTTCATAAGACCAAGTTCTAAAAAACAAGAGGAAGTGAAAAACTTACAGTCGAATCTTCAAAAAGGAGATAAGGTAATTACAATTGGAGGAATTCACGGGAAAATCGTTGAAGTCAAAGATAAAACTGTAGTTTTAAAAATTTCTTCGGATTCTGATTTGACGATTGAAAAAACTGCCATTAATCAAAAAATAAGTTAATCTCATGGCAGTCAAACCAGTTGTAACCTATGGACATGAGTCTTTAAGAACAGTAGCTCAAGAAATTGTTGATTTTAAAGAAATTGATATCCTCATTAATGATTTATTTGATACTATGTATGAAAATGATGGTATAGGATTGGCTGCGAATCAGATTGGAATAAATTTTAAAATATTTGTTGTAGATATTTCTCATACAGAAGAGGCTGAAAGTCCAATGGTGTTTATTAATGGAAAAATTATGGATTGTAGTGGTGAGACAATTGACACTGAAGGTTGTTTATCTTTACCGGATGTAAGAATTAGAGTTAAAAGATGTTCTGAAATTCTTTTTTCATACCTTGATGAAAATTTAGTTCATCATGAAAAAACTTTTAATGGTTTATTAGCAACTGTCATTCAACATGAAAATGACCATCTTGAAGCAAAATTAATTACAGATTACGCCTCCCCTTCAGATTTGATTAAATACGAAAAGAAACTAAACGAATTACTAGAAAGTAATGCAAAAAGACGTTCCTAAAATTATTTTTTTTGGTAACACAAATTTCTCAAGTTTTGTTTTAGGAAAATTAAGTCATTTTTTCAAAATTCTTGCCGTAGTAACTAATGAGCCTAAACCAATGGGGAGAGGTCGCAAAAATTCAATCACGCCTGTGCATGATTTCTCAGAAAAGAAGAATATTCCTTTGCTCAATATAAATGATTTGAATGATAAGTTTTTTTTGGCTTCATTGGAAAATTTAAAAGCGGATTTTTTTATTGTAGTTGCATATAGAATTTTGCCTATTTCGATTTTAAAACTACCAAAAATTGGTTCTATTAATTTGCATACGTCTCTTTTACCTAAATATAGAGGAGCGGCACCTATTCAGAGGGCATTATTAAATGGTGATAAAGAAACTGGAGTCTCCACATTTATTATTGATAAAAAAGTAGATACTGGAAAAATAATTTTACAAAAAAGAATTAAAATTTATGATTCAGATAATTTTGAAGATCTTGAAATGAAAATGATGCAGGAAGGTAGTAGTTTACTTCGGAATTCAATAGATTTGATTTATGAAAATAGAGCTCAATTGATTGTTCAGGATGAAGCTCTTGCTACAAAAGCTCCAAAAATTACGAAAGAAGAAATTCAAATTAACTGGAATGAATCTGTAGAACTTATACAAAATAAAATTCGAGCTTTCAGTCCATCTCCTGGCGCATATACTTTTTTAAAGAAAAAAAGAATAAAGATATTTGCATCTAGTTTTAAATTAATCAATCATAACTATCCAATTTCATCTGTGATTTCAACCAAAGATCAATTAATTCATGTAGCATGTAAAGATGGAATTTTGATGATTAATAATTTACAATTAGAAGGAAAGAAAATAATGTCTTCTGAAGAATTTTTAAGAGGGAACAATATCATGGGTGAAAATTTTTCATATGAATAAGATTTATTATGTTATTGGGCTTTTTTTGAGTGGTCTTTTAGTAGCATTTCTTTTCAATTATGTAATACTCCCAATTTATATCAATCAAAAGAATATCATTACAATTCCCAACTATGAAGGTTTGTCTATTGAAGAGTCCCAAGATCTTTCTGAAAAAAATAGAATTCAAATTGCTGTAGTAGATACAGTTTTTTCAAATGATTTATCGCCCAATTTAATTATTGAGCAGTTTCCTAAAGCGGGCAAAAACGTTAAAAAAGGAAGAATTGTTAAAGTGAAAATTACCCAATGGAATGAAAAAATTTCAATTCCTGATTTAGTAGGGAAGACTCTGAGATCTGCGCAGATAGAGCTCGATCAATTAGGAGTTGAAGTGGATTCAGTTTATTATGCTTTTAATGCTAATTTTGATAAGGGATTAGTATCTTGGCAATATCCAACTCCAAAAGACAGTTTGAGAAAAGGTTTTGGAATAAGGTTAGAAGTTAGTCAGGGATCAAACCCTATAGATCTGATATCAGTTCCAGATCTTCAAGGATTATTTCTGAGTGAAGCAATGCAAAAAATTGATAAATCGAACTTAATAACTGGAAAAATAAAATATATTAAAAATGAAAGATTTCTTCCTAAAACTGTTTTTAATCAAAATCCCCCTCAAGGCACAAAAGTGAGAAGAGGAACCAAAATTGACCTGATAATTAATGAATAAGTATTTAATAACAATACTTTCATTCATTTTAATTCAATGTAATAGTGATAGTTCTTCAACTATAATACAAGATTCAAATAGTTTTTCGGCTACAATATCAATTGATTACCATGATTGGGCAAAAAATGATCCATTATTATTTGAGGTTGAATATACCTCTGATATTCCCAATGATTTAAATCTTAAGGTTATTTCAAATGATGAATCTCAAAACTTTACGTCAGTTCAAGCTGATAGTTTAATGACTTATGAGGAAAGATTTTTATTTGCCAATAGTGAATCTCTTTCATTTAATTTTTATAACGGTAAAA
>JALRJJ010000086.1 GCA_023255095.1 bacterium | reverse complement strand
ATGAGAAATGATACGTTAATCGGTTTTTTTTGCATTCTATATGGTACTTTTTTTTGGGGACTTATTTGGTTCCCATTTCGTTTACTCAATTCTGCGGGAGTTGAACCTATACAAGGAAGTGCATTGATTTTTCTTATTGCCACAATTCTGGCTCTCTTCTTTATTGTTCCTAAACATTATTCTGAGATTTTTCAAAACTATAAATCATTATTTATCTATGCGAGTGTGGGTTGTTTAACCAACATTACTTATGTTATTGCGGTTGTTTATGGGGAGGTTGTTCGCTCGATGTTGTTATTTTTTATGTCACCTGCGTGGACTGTCGTTCTTTGTTTTTTATTACTCCCAAGTGATAAATTTTCACTTAAAGATTCAGTTGTAGCATTGTTATCCATATTGGGAGGCATTGTAATTTTATTTGATTCATCTTTATTTAATTTTAATCTTGGAGTAAGTGACCTTTATGCTCTTATTGCTGGAATTGGTTTTGCTTTGACCAACGTATTGGCCAGAAAATATAATCATCTTTCGTTTCAAGTAAAATCTTTCTCTATCTGGTTGGGTGTATCTTTAGGGGCTTTTTTTCTATTATTTATACTCAAAAGCTTTCCAAGCATTACGAATATTTCAAATTCAAACAATTTATATCTTATTTTATCGGTTGGATCGATGTTATTTATTTCGACCTTGATTATTCAGTTTGGTCTTCCTAGAATACATCCTGTCTTAGCAAGCCCAATTTTTTTATTTGAAATCATTATTGCAGCCGTATCCTCATACTTTTTGGCGAACGAGTTGTTATCGATTAAAGATTTTATTGGCGGAATGTTAATCATATCTGCTATTTTCCTTTCAGCTAGACATCAGTCGAAGAAAGATCCTCTCTAGTTGTTCGCAATAGCTCTGCGGATTAAATAACTTTTGTTTATTATCATTGATAGTATTTTCAATAATTTTTAGTTCGTGTGGGTTGTTATAATAATTAATAGCCTTGTCCACATATTCTTTTTGATTATTCACCACCAAATCTTCATGGCAGCCTACTGCTTTCAGGAGGCTTGCAGCAACCCTTGATTGCATGGACTCACCCTCCATAGTTAACGTTGGCTTATTTTGATAGATGGCATCGGCAACTGTTGTGTGTGCATTATATGGGTAACAATCGAGAAATAAATCAACATGACTTAGTCGACCCATATGCTCACTGATAGATGTATATTCAGCAAATATAACTCGCTCAGATTGAATGTGATTTTCTTGTAAGTACGTCCTTATATTATTTTCTGCAACTTGATTATTGACAAGTAACCACAGCACTGAATTTTGGCATTTTTTTAATATCTCAATCCAGGTATCGAACATATTTTTTGTGATTTTTAAGTTTTGATTAAAGCATGCCCAAATAAATTGATTTTCAGGAAGGTTGAATTTTTTTTTGTCTGTTTGAATTAAGGGTCTTTGTCTATTGTTAGGTTGATAGGTGGGTTTAAGGAAGATTACCTCCTCAGTGAAATACATTTCATTGCCTTGTGGAATTATATGTTGATCTGCGACTACATAGTCACAAAGAGACTTTTCATTATGACTACCAAGTGTGCTGGGATACCCAAGCCAATTTATTTGAATGGGTGCGGGGTGGTATGCCAAAATTGTTGAGCGACTATTTTTAGTAAAGCCTGATAAGTCGATTAGAATATCAATGTGATTTGATGTGATTAGGTCAATTAAGCATTCATCTGATAATTCATAGGTGTTGATAAAATTATATGGAAGCGAAGAAAAATTTTTATACTCTTCTGTTTTTTCTTCAAGCCCATTATATAAAAGGCTAATTTCAAATTTATCTTTATCATGATGAGTTAGGCAGTCATAAACCAAATGATATAAGGGGTGTTGTCGAAAATCAGCAGACATATAGGCAACTTTTATCTTCCCCTTGCTAACCGAATGTTTTTCTATTCTTTTTTGAGATAACCTTATTCTTGTATTCCACTGATTGGCTATATTTAAATATTGTTCATTTGTGATTCCAGGAAGACTAAGCATCGGGAACGGCGGAAAAGAAAAATTAATCGGTTGATGGTTTAATCTTTCATAAACCTTATCCATTAGGTTATCAAAGCCATTCCAATTATTGAGTTTTTGATTTAAATGAATAAGCTGAATAAGTGCGTTGTCATTTGATTTTAAATCGTAAGACTTTTCAAAGCATCTTTTAGCTTCATCTAAATTATTGATTTTTTGGTATGTATTACCCAGGTTATTGAAAAGGTCTTCATCATTCATACCGCCAGCCTTGATAGCTAATAAGTAATACTGAATGGCATCCTCTAATCGAAGAACGTCTTGTAACACATTCGCATAGTTGTAGAGATATTGCCAATTGGATTGGTCAAAATCAATTAGTTCCTCAAAATAAAGGAGAGACTGTTTGAAGTCTCTTTTAGCGTGATATTCATTTCCAAGATCATTTAAACAGAAAGTA
>JALRJJ010000140.1 GCA_023255095.1 bacterium | reverse complement strand
GAAAGACCTTTTGAAGCAGAGGTTACTGTAACGGTCGCTCCACTAATTGTTGCACCGCTTTGGTTTAATACTTCAGCTTCAATAGTAGCGCTTGTAGTATCTTCTGCAAATGCATTAAAAGAAAAAACAAATACAAAGGCTACAAGAAAATATTTAATTTTATTCATGTAATTCTCCCACTAATGTAGTGATACCAACAAATTATGATCATTTGTTAGAAAAATGCAAATTTTTTTAATTACTTTTTGGATCAAGAGCATCTCTTAAACCATCCCCAAAGAAATTTAAGCAAAAGAGGGTGACTGTAAAAATTAATCCAGGGAAGATTAACATCCAAGGAAACTCTTCCATGGATTCTACTCCATAACGTATTAAGGTACCCCAACTACTCATTGGAGGCTGAACACCAAGCCCTAAAAAGCTTAAAAATGCTTCTAAAAGCATAACCTGAGGTATAGTCAAAGTCGCATAAACAGCAATTGTGCCTAGGATATTGGGAAGAATATGCCTAAAAAAAAGGCTAATATTCCCTATTCCCAATGCTTGAGAAGCTAAAACAAACTCTTGATTTCTAAGAGTTAGCACTTGACCTCTTACTATTCTAGCCATGGTAAGCCATTCAACAGCTCCAATTGCTATGAAAAGCAACCATATATTTCGCCCAAAAATGACCATCAATAGAATAATAAATATAATAAAGGGCAAACCATAGAGAACATCGACAACCCTCATCATGGTTGCATCAATCCTTCCGCCAAAAAATCCAGCAACGATACCCCAAGAGACCCCAATAATTAGAGCGACTGCCGTCGCAACAAAACCAACCAACAAAGATACTCTAGCCCCATAAAGAATTCTGCTTAACTGGTCCCTACCCAAAGTATCTGTACCCAGCCAATAGGTTGCATTGGGGGCAACCGCTCCTAGCTCAAGATTTTGATAAGAATATGAATGGGGAGCAATTAGCGGTGCACAAACTGCTAAAACAATTAAGAACAATAGAACAAAGCCTGATATTACAGCAAGTTTGTTTTGCTTAAGCCGATATAAAGATTCTGCCCAAATACTATTAGATGCTTCCATGTTAAGAGCTCCTAGCCTGCGGATTAAACAAGGCAATAGCAATATCGGATAGTAAATTAAAGAAAATGATTAACGCAGAGAAGAAAATGGTGGTTCCAAGAATCATAGTGTAGTCTCTATTGAAGGCAGCCTCTACGTAAAATCTACCTAATCCCGGTATTTGAAAAATGGTCTCGACTACAAACGAGCCTCCAATCAAACCTGCAATAGCTGGACCCATGAAGGCTATAACTGGTATTAAACCACCTCTGACTGCATGAACCATTACCACCTTAAACTCTGATAAACCTTTTGCTCTTGCCGTTCTGATATAGTCTTGGTTAAGGGTTTCAAGCATTCCTCCTCTAGCAAGTCTTGCAATATAGGCAGCGTAAGCAGCTCCAAGAGTTATTGCTGGCAATACCTTATCACCAGGCAAATCATCCCAACCGGATACAGGTAACAGCTCCAACTCAATTCCAAAAAGCAGCAATAATAAGGGTCCCAGTAAAAAAGTTGGCATACAAATACCCAGCATTGCAATTGCCATTGGGAAATAATCAAGAAAGGTATTTTTTTTAATGGCAGCAGTGATACCTGCAATCAACCCAAGGATTGTAGCAAAAAGCACTGCATACATAGCAAGTTCAAGGGTTACCGGAAGGCCCGTGAGGATCATTTCAGAAACGCTTCTGCCTGGATATCTAAACGATGGACCAAAGTCACCCTGGAGAGCATTGAACATATAGTCAAAATACTGTTCAGACACGGGAGCATTTAAATTGTATACCTCGTTTAAATTCTTGAGCACTTGCGGAGAAACTACTTTTTCAGAATCAAACGGACCGCCTGGTGCCAGGCGAACTAAAAAAAAGGTAATGGAGGCAACAATTACCAATACTGGTATTGCAACCGATAAGCGCCTTATAATTAAATTGAGCATCACCTCACTAAAGAAATAAATTTAGGATGATGAGTATCTGTTGGATTAGGATCCCAGCCCCTAACGTCAGTAGATAATAAATATTGTCTAACATAGATATAAATTGGAAGAACGGGCATCTCGTCAATTAGCAGTCTTTCTGCTTCTCTAAGCACTGCATATCTATTTTCTTGGTTAGGTTGCGCATTAGCCTTGATGATCAGTTCATCATACTTTTCGTTCTCCCATCCTGTTTTATTATTTCCTCTATTGGGTCTCATGAGATCTAGAAATGTATTGGGATCCTCGTAGTCGCCTATCCAGCCTGCCCTGGAAATCTGAAAGTCTCCGATCATTTCTCTAGAAAGATAAACTTTCCAATCTGTATTTACTAATTCAACTTCAATACCAAGGTATTTTTGCCACATTTGCTGGACTGCGAGGGCTATTTTTCTGTGTCCTTCTTGGGTATTAAATAAGATTTCTAACTTTGGAAACCCCTCTCCTGCTGGAAAGCCAGCTTCCGTAAAAAGTTGAGCAGCTAGCTCTGGATCAAAAGGAATCTGAGTATCAGGATAGTACCCATCAATACCTGGAGGAGTAAAGGAATCGGCTGGGGATTGACCACACTGGGATACTCTTTTAACTATTTGTTCTCTATCGATAGAATAGGCTAAAGCTTGTCTGATTCTTTTATCTTTTAATACTGGGTTTCGAGTGTTGATCCTATAAAAATATACCCCAACATATGGATCTATTCTAAGATTAGGATTGTTTTCCTTGATATAAACTGGACATTTTTCTTGAGGAACACTATAAGTAGCATGCAATTGACCAGCTCGAAACATTCTGTCCTCGGTCGATTCATTTACGATAGGATAAAAATGCATCTCTTTTAGAGTTACTTTTTCAGCATCCCAATAATAGGGATTTTTTTCAGCCACAATGCTCTTATTAAGCTCCCATGATTTAAGTTGCATAGGTCCATTGCAAACAAAATTTCCAGGTCTAGTCCATCCCCCATTTCTGTCATCTATGGTTCCATGCGCCAGAACAACATCTTTGGGGACTGCATAGGTCGAGTAATGGCTCAATATTTTTAAGAAAAAGGAATAAGGTTGCTCAAGAGTTACTTCAAGAGTTTTTGAATTAAGAGCTTTGATTCCTACCAAAGAAAAATCATTGATTTCTCCCGTGTGATAGGCAGCAGCATTTTTTACGTAATACAACATATCAGGATATTGAGAGCCTAAAGAAGGAGTTAATATCCGCATCCAAGACCATACAAAATCCTCAGCAGTTACCTCCTCCCCATTCGACCATTTGGCAAGAGGTTGCAAGTGAAAGGTATATACCAACCCGTCATCGCTAATATCCCAACTTTCAGCAGCTCCTGGTAGGTTGGGTCCTCCTTTAGGATTAGTGATAACCAATCCTTCGCATAAACTTGTAATCAATCTGTGCTCAGGAACTCCTGTAACTATATGTGGATCTAGGCCTTGAGGTTCAGACCCATTGGCGATATGCATGATTTGATTA
>JALRJJ010000048.1 GCA_023255095.1 bacterium | reverse complement strand
CCCCCTTGAAGTTCTCTCTATAAATCCTTTTTTAATCAAATAAGGTTCATAAACCTCTTCAATTGTTGAAATATCTTCATTTACAGAAATGGCGAGCGTTTTTCCGCCAGTAGGCCCTCCATTAAACTTAGTAATAAGGTTTTTTAAAAGCCTTAAGTCCATAGATTCGAGGCCGTTCTTATCAATGCCTATTTGTTCTAGCGCATCTTTTGCGTCTTGCCTATTAATTGTTTTAATTTTTTTTACTTGAGCAAAATCTCTCACTCTTTTTAAAACCCTGTTTGCAATTCTGGGGGTTCCTCTTGACCTTAGCGACACCTCCATAATTGCATCATCTTCAATATCAATTTCTAAAATGTTTGCAGTTCTTTTAAGAACCTCAAAAAGCTCTGGCTCCGAATAGTAGTCTAGGCGAAAAATTGCTCCAAAACGGTCTCTTAGCGGTGTAGATAGCGCACCCAGTCGAGTTGTGGCGCCAACTAAAGTAAACGGACTAAGATCAATCCTAACAGTTCTGGCTCCTGGACCTGAATCTATAATTATGTCTATTTTATAGTCTTCCATAGCAGAATAAAGGTATTCCTCGACAGATGAATTTATTCTATGAATTTCATCGATCAATAATATATCATTTGGTTCAAGTCCAGTTAACATGCCTGAAAGGTCGCCAGGAATTGAAATTACTGGGCCAGACGTTGTACTTAAACTTGAACCTATTGACTCAGAAATTAAATGGGAAAGGGTGGTTTTTCCTAAGCCCGGCGGACCATAAAATAGTATATGGTCTAAAGGCTCTCCTCTTTCTTTCGCTGCATCAATATATGTTTTAAGGGCTTTTTTTATTTCATTTTGTCCTATAAAATCATCAAAAGTTTTTGGGCGAATTTTTTTTTCAAAACCAATCTCTGAATTAGAAGCGGACAAATTTTGATTTTCTTGGTTCACTAGCTAAAGATAAATAGAGACCTTGGGGTATTCAAAGGATTTTAAAGTGCTTTTTTTAAATATTTTCCAGTTAGCGAATTTTTATTTTTACAAATATCTTCAACGGTTCCTTGTGCAACAACATACCCACCTTTTTCTCCCCCTTCAGGACCAAGGTCAATAATCCAGTCGGCGCATTTTATTACATCTATGTTGTGTTCAATAATAATGACCGTATTGTTTTGATCAACTATCCTTTGTAAAACCCTCATCAAGGATTTAATGTCATCTATATGAAGCCCTGTTGTGGGCTCATCTAGAAAATATATTGTCTTCTTTGTAGAAACCGATGCAAGCTCAGAGGAAAGTTTTATTCTTTGAGACTCCCCGCCCGAAAGAGTGTTTGCCTGCTGACCAAGCTTCATATATCCTAAACCAACATCTACTAAAGACTGAAGTTTTTTATAAAGGGGTGGGATGTTTGAAAACTTCTCAATAGCCTCATCTACGCTAAGATTTAACACGTCTGCTATTGTCATGTTTTTATAAAGAATATCTAGCGTTGCTCTATTATATCTTTTTCCTTCACACTCATGACATTTCACATACACGTCGGGGAGGAAATTCATCTCAATTTTAATAATCCCTGCACCCTGACAATCTTCACATCGCCCACCTTTAACATTGAAAGAAAATCTCCCGGGTTTATACCCTCTCATTTTCGCGTCACGCGTTTGAGCAAAAATATCTCTTATGTGAGTAAAAACTCCCGTATAAGTAGCAGGGTTAGATCTGGGGGTTTTTCCTATTGGCTTTTGATCAATATTTACAACTCTTTCAATGGTTTCAGTTCTTAAAAGGTTTTTGAAAGGCAACATTTCTTGAACAGAAAAATTAACTATATTATTTAATGCTGGATAAAGCGTTTGATTAATTAGTGAGCTTTTGCCGCTGCCCGAAACTCCAGTTACCAGAACAAGCCTGTCAAAAGGGAAGCTAACATCAATATTTTTTAAATTATTTCCCTGCGCTCCTTTTATAGTAAAGTGATCGTATGTAACCGGCCTGTATGGAGGTATCTTGAGGCTTTCTTTGCCAGATAAATACTTTCCTGTGAGGCTGTTTTGATTTTTATAAATTTCTTTGTTGGTTCCGGAAAAAACAACCTCGCCTCCATAAATTCCCGCCCTTGGTCCCATATCAATTATTTGATCAGCTGACCGCATTGTTTCCAAGTCATGTTCAACAACGATTACCGTATTGCCGATATCTCTTAAAGACTGCAAAGTGTTAATAAGTCTTTGGTTGTCTCTGGCATGAAGACCAATAGATGGCTCATCCAAAACATACAATACACCAGTAAGTTGCGACCCAATCTGTGAAGCAAGTCTGATTCTTTGGGCCTCCCCCCCCGAAAGAGTTCTGGATGGCCTTTCGAGGCTTAAATATCCCAGCCCAACATTAATTAAAAACTCAATTCTTTTTTTTATTTCAGCAAGTAAAATTGAAGAAATTTCTTTGTCTTCATTGTCTAGATGAAGATTCTGAAAATATTTTAACGTTTCTAAAATATTTTTTTGGCAAAGAGAACCTATGTTTTCTTTGCCAACAGTAACAGATAAAGAGGATTGTTTTAGTCGCTTTCCCTGGCAACTTTCGCAAGTTCGTGTGCTCATAAAACCTTCAACCCACCTTCTTACGCCATATGATTGGGTTTGTTTATATCTTCTTTTTAGTTCTGGAATTATACCCTCCCAACTTCCGGAAACAGTCCCTGAAAATTTTTTAGTCTGTACATTGATGTCTATTTTTTTCTTGTCTAACCCAAATAAAATTGCTTCTCTGGCCTCAAGAGAAATGCTTTTCCAGGGAGAAGAAAAAGAAAACGGTATTACCCTTGAAATAGCCCTTAGCTTACTGCCATGATACCCTTTTGGTTGATTTCCAATGGGGTTGACAGCGCCCTGAATAAGAGATTTTTTTATATCAGGAACAACAAGGCTTGGGTCAATTTCTGTAACATAGCCTAACCCGTCGCACGATTCACAAGCACCATATGGCGAGTTAAAAGAAAACATTCTTGCGTTTAATTCCGGTAGTGCAATATAGGGATGATATGCACAAGAGAAGTGCTCACTAAACACTAAATCCTTTTTTTCAATATTTACTCCGCAAGCTCCCCCTCCTATTCTAAGGGCGGTTTCAATAGATTCAAAAAGGCGCATACGATTTTCTTCGTCTATAACTATACGATCTACCAAAACATCTATTGTGTGAGATTTTGTTTTGGCAAGATTAGTTTTTTCTCTTAAAGAAACAATTTCACCGTTAATTCTTACTCTTAAAAATCCTTGTTTTTTAATTTCTTCTAAAATGTTTTTATGCTCTCCCTTCTTGCCCGAGACCAATGGAGATAAAATGTATGCTGTTTGTCCCGAAAACTCTTTTAGAAGGGTTTCAACAATCTTGGCTGGTGGCTGTTTGGTTATCAGGCCCCCACACTCCCAACAATGGGGCTTGCCAATGCTTGCAAAAAGCAACCTCAAATAATCATGAATTTCAGTAATAGTTCCTACGGTAGAACGTGGGTTCCTTGAGCCCGTTTTTTGTTCAATCGAGACAGCGGGAGAAAGCCCCTCTATTGAATCTACATCTGGTTTTTCCATTAAATTAAGGAATTGACGAGCATATGAAGAAAGGGACTCAACATATCGCCTTTGTCCTTCAGCATATATAGTGTCAAAAGCCAGGGAAGATTTTCCAGATCCGGATGGGCCAGTAATAACAACGAGCTTGTTTTTTTCTATGTCAAGGCTAACATTTTTAAGGTTGTGTTGCCTGGCTCCTCTAATTTTTAGTTTATTTATCATTTTGAATAACTGATAATCTACTTAAGTATATTATTCATTCAAAAAAAGATTTATGTTTATATTAATCTTGTGTACAAATATCAAAGCAAGGTTTTAGTGGCAATGCCAAATATGGTAGACTCTTTTTTTTCACAGAGTGTTGTTTTTATAACGACCGAATCTCTAGAAACTGTTGAAGGAATTATTTTAAATAAACCGGTAAGTCAGGTTAAGTTAAACTCCCTTACCTCTTCAGAAACACAAAAAACCCAAGAAGAAAAAATATTAAAAAATCTTGTTTCTCAGTCTAGTCGTTTATTTTTTGGGGGACCAGTAGATTTTGGAACCATTAGTCTATTAGAACTTTCAGATGTCAATCAAAGCTTAAGTTTTAACGAGGTTATCATAGAAAAAAATTTTTCCTTTTTTCAAAAGATCATTTTTAGTCATAACAACGATCAAAGACTTTATTTTGGTAAATCTGTGTGGGGCAGGGGTCAGCTTTTTGAAGAAATAGCTAGCGGTGATTGGCTGCTAAAAGATTATGAGCCACAAATAATCAATATGGAAGCTAAAAATATGTGGGGGTATTTAATTGCTGCACTAGGAATAGAAAAATATAGCTTTATTGGTGAAGGTGGGCGTTCGTAGTGCCAAAAATAAACAAAGTCACAAATGGTTTGGTCTTAATAATCAACGGATTAAATCTGATAAAAAGGGGCATTTCCCTTATAGTGATCGGTGTTCTCCGCCGTCGCAATAAATTGTAGAGCAATTAACAAAGTTTGCTTTCTCGTCCATAAGCAAGGAAACTACTCCAGCCACATCTTCGGGGGTTGTCACTCTTTTCATTGGATTTCTTTCTTTGGTTTTATCAACCCACTCTTCCCAGTTGTCAGAAATTTTTGTTAA
>JALRJJ010000003.1 GCA_023255095.1 bacterium | reverse complement strand
TAATATTTTTATAAAATTGCTAGTATATCGCTTTCGCGCATAATTAATAAATCCTTACCTTCATATGAAATTTCTGTACCAGAATACTTTCCATATAAAACTTTATCTCCAACTTTAACAGTCATTAAAGTAGAGCAACATTTATCATTGCATTTGCAGTCAGAACATTCAGAAGGTTTCCCAGGACCGACAACTAAAACAGTACCTTGTTGAGGTTTTTCTTGTGCAGTATCAGGAAGAATGATACCACTAGCAGTTTTTTCATCAGCTGATAGTGCCTCTACTACAACTCTGTCCTCGAGTGGCTTGATTTTTAAAGACATTTTTTTCTCCTTTTAAAATATGTCAATTCTAATGGCGAATTTTAATATTTATGGAAAACAATTACAATTTTTTTTTAAAACATTTAGACAAAAGTTTATCGACCGGTACTTCCAAAACCGCCTTCACCTCTTGTTGAGATAGATAATTCTTCAACTATTTCAAATTCTATAGGAGAACTATCTACTGCTACTAGCTGAAAGTAACGCTCACCCTCTTTTACTTCATAATCTTCATCGTAAATATTATCAACCATTGCAACAATTTCACCTCTGTAACCACCGTCAATAAGTCCAATTGAATTTGCTAATCGTAATGGTGACTTTGAAATACTCGAGCGTGGGAAGAGATAATAAGCTTTATTATCTAAATTCTCACAAGCAATTTGAAGATGAATTGAAGAGGATGATTTTCCTTTGATTAATTGATTATCAACTATGAATAAATCTAAACCTGCGTCACCAGAATGAAAATGGGAGTGATTCTCGTAAAATAAACGAACCTTATTATTAAAAGGTTTAATTTTTAACTTCATTTTTATGAATTAAAGTTCTTATAGGGAAAGGTATTTCAATATTTTCTTCCTTATAACGAACATGAAGTCTCTTAATAAATTCATTTAAAATTTCATTGTGATCACCGAAAGCCTTACCCTGAAAATAAATAAAAAAGTTAATACTTGAATCACCGAACTCCCTAAATCTTATGGTTGGATCATATGATTTATCTACACAATCTAATTTTGAATATATTTCTTTTGCCACCTCTAAAGTGACCTTTTCAACGTGCGATAAGTCACTATCATAAGAAACACCAATTTGAATAGGAACTCTAAAAGAAGCATCTTCTTTAGTATAATTTTTTGAAATTGAACCTGATAAAACTGAATTAGGAATAGAAATAATGTTATTAGATCTTTCTTTTAGGGTAGTAAATCTCCATCCAATATTCTGAATGTAACCCTGATGTCCGTTATCAAGTTCAATATAATCTCCCTCTTTCATTGTTTGACTTATCAAGAGATTCAATCCTCCAAAAAGATCAGCAAGAGTATCTTTCATAGCTAAAGAAACTGCTAAACCTCCAACACCCAAAGCTGTGATTAAAGGGGCAATGGAAACATTAAAAGACTGAAGAATATAAATAATTGCTATAGAAAAGATTGAGAAATTAACCAACCCTTTAAAAATACCAGTTGATGGAACTGAACTATTCGATGATGACCATAGATCAAGAAGTCCAATTATTATTTTTGATAGTGTAAAACTAATAGAAATAACTAGAAAAGCAGAAACTATATTAGATGCTAATAAAGCATATGAATCTGATAGCAGGCTATTTTTAATTGCAAAAGATAATGAACCAAGAAAAAACCAAAAAACTAATACTGAATTAATCGCATTGATGGCAATATCATCACCTTTCCATGAAGTATTTTTAGTTAATGTTTTGATCTTTCCAAAAATGTATTTTTTTAAAAAAAACCCAGAAACTATACCAATCAATATAATAAATAGAGGATTCAAAGAGCTTTCCCAAAGATAAATTAGTTTGTCGAGTACTTTGTTCATATGTGAGATAATAGTTAAAAATGGCTATTTAAACAACAATATAGAGTTTTAAGGTTCAATCCAATCATTATTAGCTTTTATTAAATTAATTAATTCATCAACAGCATTTTTGCTATCAACGTTTCTTTGAATCAATTCCTTTCCTTTGTATAAAGAAATTTTTCCTTTACCTGATCCAACATATCCATAGTCTGCATCTGCCATTTCTCCAGGACCATTAACGATACATCCCATGACAGAAATCTTTAACCCCTTCAAATGGCTTGTAAACTCCTTAACCAAATTAGTAGTTTTTTGCAAATCAAATTGAGTCCTTCCGCAGGAGGGGCAAGATATATAATCAGTTTTAAATATTCTTCTTCTAGTATTTTGGAGAATAGTAAATGCCAGTTCAGAAGAAAACTCTTTCTTATGATGTAAATTTAACCAAATTCCATCACCGAAACCTTCAAGAAGAAGAGTTCCAATATCAATTGAAGCATGAACAGCTAATTCATTAATATTCTTGGATAGGTATTTGCATTTAAATATAACTGGAAAATTAATATTCTCTTTTTCAAAATAGTCCAAAAGTTCGATTATCTCATTTCTATTAAACTCTTCTAAATCTAGAATGATAACTAAATTAGAATTTATTGATTTAAGAATATCCTTTCTTGCAGAGTTCTTACTTAAAATCAAGAAGTTTAATTTACTTGATAATATTTTACTCTTTCTAAAATCTCCTATTGATGAAAACAAAGGAAAAACATTTTCTTGAATTTCTAGCAAGTTTTCAGCAGGTATCACATAATTATTATTTGGATTTAAAGAATTAGTCTCTTCAGAAAAAATTAAATCAGATTTAAATGTATTATTAGTTTTCGAATCAGAAATAACCACAGGAGCATGCTCACCTCCAATAAAATAGACTGAATTGGATTGCCTCTTTAAAAAGGAAAAACTTCTATTCGATTCAAAATTACTTTCAGATTGGTCTGTAGATAAAACTTTATCAATAATTTGCTTACAGACAGGGATTTCATACTTAGAATCCTCTGTTAAAGAAACTCGAATTGTATCTCCAATTCCTTCTAGTAATAGCAATCCAATACCAATCGAAGATTTGATTCTACCATCAATTCCATCGCCCGCTTCAGTTACTCCTAAATGCAATGGATAGAACATCTCTTCTTTATTCATTTTATATACCAACAATCTGTAAGCATG
>JALRJJ010000121.1 GCA_023255095.1 bacterium | reverse complement strand
GTCAATTCTTCTAGATTCATGTCTAGCAGTACCAATAATATGTAACCCACCAATTTCTTCAACACCAGGTCCTAGTTTTATATCGGTTCCTCTACCTGCCATGTTTGTAGCAATAGTTACTGATTTTTTTAAACCGGCTTGAGCAACTATTTCAGCTTCTCTTTGATGTTGTTTTGCATTGAGAACATTATGAGGAATGCTGTTCTTTTTTAACATTTTAGATAAAAGTTCTGAAACATCAACGGAGACTGTTCCGATTAATACTGGTTGCCCTGATTTATAATAAGAAATCACCTCATTGATTACTGCTTGGTATTTTGCCTGCATCGATTTGTAAATAACATCATCAAAATCTTTGCGAGCAACAGGCTTATGCGTAGGAATAACTGTAACTTCTAATTTATAGATTTTTTCAAACTCTGCTGCTTCGGTTTCAGCGGTTCCTGTCATTCCAGCTAATTTATTATACATTCTAAAATAATTTTGAAGGGTGATGGAAGCTAGCGTTTGCGTTTCATTTTCAATCTTTACATTTTCTTTTGATTCGAGAGCTTGATGAAGACCTCCACTAAATCTTCTTCCTGGAAGGACTCGACCTGTAAACTCATCAACAATTAACACTTGTCCATTTTGAACAACATACTCAACATCTTTTTGGAATAAAGTAAAAGCTTTCAAAAGCTGTTGGAGGTGATGTATCCTTGAACTTCTATTTGAATGCAATGAATAGGCTTCCTCCTTTTTAAGTAACTTATCATTTTCATCAATATGCATTTCATCAATTTCTGAAAGTATTTCTCCTAAATTTGGAATTGTAAATGATTCTGGACTGTTTGGAGATAAAAACTCCCTTCCTTTATCTGACAAATCAACGGAATTGGCTTGCTCATCGATAACAAACAATAAATCTTCGTCAAGTTCATGAACTTTTTTCTCAGCGATAAACTGCGATTCGACGCTATTCATTAACTTCAAATTTCCTGGGGTTTGAAATAACAATTGTAAACTTTCATTTTTTGGTAAGCCCTTTTTTGCTTTCAAAAGTAAGAGTCCAATTTGGAATTTATCCTCATTTGATTTTTCTTCTTTTTTCAGTAAAGATTTTGCTTCATTTAATAGATCATTAACTAAACTTTCTTGCCTTCTTACTAGGGATTGTACAGAGGGTCTCAGCTCGATATAGGATTGATCAATTTGCGACTCAACTGGTCCAGATATTATTAAAGGAGTCCTTGCTTCATCAATTAAAACACTATCAACTTCATCAACGATTGCAAAATTATGTTTTCTTTGAACTAAATGTTCAGAATCGACAGACATATTATCTCTTAGATAATCAAAACCAAACTCATTATTTGTTCCATAAGTGATATCAGAGCTATATGAAATTTTTCTTTCAGATGGATTCATAGAATTAATAATAAACCCTACATTTAATCCAAGGGTTTCAAAAACCCTACCCATCCACTGTGCGTCTCTTTTTGCTAGATAATCATTAACTGTAATAACGTGGACTCCATTTCCTGTAAGAGCATTTAGATAAATAGGAAAAGTTGCAACTAAGGTTTTCCCTTCTCCTGTCTTCATTTCAGCAATCTTACCTTGATGGAGAACTACTCCCCCAATAATCTGTTCATCGTATGGTATCATTTCCCATTTAATCACCTGACCAACAACTTCCCATTCTTTTCCTACTAAGAGTCTACATGCATGTTTAACCATCGCAAATGTTTCAATGATATATGAGTCTAGAACTTCTTTCTCATCCGTTGAAGAAATGATTTTTTGACTTATTTCTTCCTTAATTTCCCGAGTTCGATTTTGGAGATCTTTTTCAGTATAATTTTCAATTGAATTATAAAAATCATTGATTTTTTTAACCAGAGGTAAAATTTTTTTTATTTCTCGATCTGACTTTGTGCCGAATATTTTTGATAAAATGGACATAATTATTGTTTTTTAAAAATTGAGTCTAAAATTCCATTAACAAAAGCAATACTTTCATCGGAACTAAATTTTTTAGCATTCTCAATGGCTGTACTTATGGTAATTTTATGAGAAATATCATATTGCTTTAAATGAATCATCTCTGCTAAAGACATTTGTAGAATTATTTTATCAATCAAATTAATTCTTTCAATGCTCCAATTTTTTAAATGTAACTCAATTTGAGAGCTAATTGATTGTTCATTTTCAATTGTGGCATAAAATAAATCATGAACAAATTCTTTTGTAGGCTCATCAAATTCATATCTTAAGTTAATATCTATAAGCACTTTTTTAGAATCTTCTTCAGACAGACTTTTAGCATAAAGCGCCTGCAAAACGGCTTCTCTTGCCTGTTTTCTAAGTTGCTTCATATTTTGAAATTATTTTGAGTCTTGAATTCGCTTTTCAGCTATTAAATTTGCTGCCTCAATTGTTGATAGATTTTGATGTTCAGATAAATTAAAGATTTCTAGCAATGTATCGTAAATACCTTCAACTTGTTTGGTTGCTTTTGATGAGTCATAACCAGTTAACTCATTTGCAACATTCATCAAACCACCAGCATTGATAACATAATCTGGAACATATAAAATATTTCTGTCGTTTATTGTTTTTGATTCTCTTTTTTCATCAAGTAATTGATTGTTTGCTGCACCAGCAATGATTTGACATTTTAAGCTTTGTATGGTTTGAGGGTTAATAATTCCACCAAGGGCACAAGGAGAAAATATATCTAAATCTAAGTTCATTAAATCACCATTAGGAATGGGTGTAACTCCAAATTCTTTACAAACAATACTCAATCTTTCTTGATCAACATCAAAACCATATATTTTAGCGCCTGCTTCGAACAAATGTTTTGAAAGATAATATCCTACTTTTCCAAAACCTTGAATGCCAACTTTTAAATTATCAAATGATTCTGTCTGATACTTTTTTTTCAAGGCAGCTTTCATTCCAATGAAAACACCTAGAGCAGTAAAAATTGAAGGATCCCCACTTCCACCTAAAGACTGTGTAATCCCAGTAACATGTTTAGTTTGACTTCTAATATGCTCCATATCTTCAACTGTCATCCCAACATCTTCAGCAGTAATATATCTTCCATTCAAAGTATCAACAAAACGTCCAAAAGATTTTAACAATTCACTAGTTTTAACCTTTTTTGGATCTCCAATGATAACTGCTTTGCCACCCCCAAGATTTAAATTAGAAATTGATGCTTTATAAGTCATCCCCTTAGATAATCGCAGAACATCTTCCAATGCTGCTGAATCACTTTGGTATGGGTACATTCTACATCCACCAAGGGAAGGTCCAAGAATGGTGTTATGTATTGCGATGATAGCTTTCAATCCTGTATTTTTATCATTACAATAAACTACTTGCTCATGACCATAAGAGCTTATTTTTTCAAATATTTCATTCATTTATTCTTCTCCTTCTCTGAATTGGAATATGCAGAAATAATTTTTTTGACTAAATGATGTCTAGCAATATCTGTTTGATCTAGTTCAACGGTACCGATTCCTTTAATATTTTTAAGAATATGTAAGATATCAACTAAACCAGAATGGTTTTTAGATGGTAAATCTATTTGAGAAATATCCCCAGTAACTATAGCTCTGGAATCTACACCAAGTCTAGTTAAAAACATTTTCATTTGAATATTTGATGCATTCTGGGCTTCATCAAGAATCATTACTGCTCTATTAATTGTTCTACCACGCATGTAAGCTAAAGGAATAATTTCAATTATTCCGTTATCTAGAAAATTCTGAATTTTATTTTTAGGTAATAAATCATTTAAAGAATCATAAAGAGGCCCTAAATATGGATCAATTTTTTCTTTAAGGTTCCCCGGTAAAAATCCTAGATTTTCTCCTGCTTCAACTGCAGGGCGACAAAATATAACTTTATCTATTTCTCTTTTTTCTAGCAAGGATAATGCATATGCTACTGTCAAAAATGTTTTACCAGTTCCCGCTGGACCTGCTGCTAAAACAATTTCATTTTTTTGAAAAGTTTCAATTAATTTTTGCTGACCTTTAGTTCTGGGATAAATTGCACCTTTTTTACCATAATAAACTACATTATTAATTGAAATATCCGAATTTTCGCTTGTAAAATTTAGAGCAATTAACTTGTCAATATCTTTAGTGCTTAAATTATTCCCTTTTTTAATAGAGTCTACCATTAGTTGGAGGATTTGATCAAAACCATCAATATCTTTTTTAAGTCCCTGACAATAGATATTATTACCCCTTATATTAATTTCAATAGGGAGGTTTTTATCAAGAAATAAAATGTTTTGATCGCCAGCTCCATAAAGAGTTGTCAAATCAATTCCGCTAATTTCGAAAGTCTTCTTCATCTTAGTTTTTCAATTTTATTCCAAGGTCATCTAATTGTTTCTCATCAACAGTGCTTGGTGCTTCTTCCATTAATGCGGAGGCAGATGTAGTTTTTGGAAATGCAATGACATCTCTGATGTTATCTGATCCTGTTAAAAGCATAACTAGACGATCTAAACCAAATGCGATTCCTCCATGTGGAGGGGCTCCATAAGTTAGCGCTTCAACAAAAAAACCAAATTTCTCGCTAATTTCATTTTTGGATAAATTTAAAATTTGAAAAATTTTACTTTGGATTTCGCTATTGTGGATTCTGATTGATCCACCTGCTACTTCATATCCATTGATTACAATATCATAACCTTTTGATAATGCATCTTCAGGTTTATGTTCTAACAATTTTATATCTTCGTCTTTCGGAGCAGTAAAAGGGTGGTTAACTGAATCGAATTTCTTGGTTTTATTATCCCACTCAAATAAAGGAAAATCTTTAATCCAAACGGGAGCATAAATATCTTTCTTTACCAAATCGAGCTTATACCCTAAATCAATTCTAATTTTTCCTAAAATTTTTGATGCTCTATCGAAATCATCTCCAATAAATAATAGAATTGAAGAATCCTTTAAGTGAAAGTTTTTAATAATTTCATTCTGAAGATTAGAATCAAAAAATTTAGAAATTCCGCCGTCAAATTTTTCCCCATCATATTTCATCCACGCAACACCCTTTGCACCATCATTCTGAGCTATTATATCTAACTCTGCAAGTTGTTTTCTTGAAAAAAAATCATTTTTATTAGAAATAATCATTCCAGATACATATTCAGAAGACTTGAATGATTCAAAATTAGACTTCTTGCCAAAAGGACTAAAATCGAATAATTCAAGCCCAAATCTTAAATCAGGCTTATCAGTTCCGTATTTTGATATGGCTTCTCGATAACTTAGCGATGGAAATGGAGATTGAAATTTATATGAAATTGTCTTTTCAAAAACCTCTTTAAGTAAATTTTCAACTGTTTTCATTATTTCAGATTCATTAATAAAGCTCATTTCTAAATCTATTTGAGTAAACTCTGGTTGCCTATCAGATCTTAAATCTTCATCTCTAAAACATTTTACAATTTGAAAATATTTATCTAAGCCAGATAACATAAATAGTT
>JALRJJ010000033.1 GCA_023255095.1 bacterium | reverse complement strand
AGCTGTTATGTTATCGTTGTTTGGAGGATGTTGAGCTCAAACTTAAAACATCCAATCGTTATGAATTAGTTCAAGCAACCATCAAGTCGGAAAAGCATGTTATAGATAATATTAAAATTGAAATTATTGATAATTTTGATTTATTATCTTTCATTGAGGATGAGATTCTATTAGAATTGCCTACTTCACCTAAACATGCATTTGAGTGTAATTAATTAAGGAATAAATATGGCTGTTCAAAAGAGTAAAAAATCACCTTCAAGAAGAAATATGAAAAGGTCGCATGACGGTCTTGATAATCCAGCTTTGGCAGTTGAGCCAACAACTGGAGAAGTACATTTGAGACATCATGTATCACCAACAGGATTTTACAAAGGTAAAAAAGTTATTCAAGACAAACCTGAGTAACTATTTAAATGACTGTATCAATATCTGTTGATGCAATGGGCGGTGATTTTGGTCCCAAAATCACTGTTCCAGCTTCCTTAAATTTCCTTAAATCACACCCTGATGCTTCCATTACTCTAGTTGGTAATGAATCTATAATAAAAAAGTTTTTAAAAAAACCTATAGAGTCTTTTGACAGATTATCAATAATTCACACAACACAATTCGTTACAATGGACGAATCTCCCCAGTCTGCGCTTAAAAATAAGAAAAGCTCATCAATGCGACTTGCCATTAATTTGGTAAAAGAAGGAGGAGCAGATGCAATTGTGAGTGCCGGTAATACTGGAGCCTTGATGGCCACAGGAAGATTTGTCTTAAGGATGTTACCTGGAATTGATCGTCCAGCCATCGCGTCATTCCTGCCAAATCAGAAGGGTACATCTTGTATGCTGGATTTGGGAGCTAATGCTGATTGCACAAGCCATCATTTAACTCAGTTTGCTATTATGGGATCCATACTCTCTTCGGTGATATCGAAAAAAAAGAAACCATCAGTTGGGCTTTTAAATATCGGTTCGGAATCCATTAAAGGTAATGAAGTTACCAAAGAAACTTACGAATTATTAAAAAAGAGTCATTTAAATTTTTATGGCAACGTTGAAGGAAATGATATCTTTAAAGGCACAACTGACGTTGTAGTTTGCGATGGTTTTGTTGGGAATATTTCCTTAAAAACCACCGAGGGCTTAGCAAAAATGTTTGCTGACTTTCTTGGACAAGAATTCAAGAAAAATATTGGTACAAAGTTTTTGGCATTATTCGCTCTCCCTGTTTTAAAAGCTTTTAAAAAGAGACTCGATCCAAGGCGTTACAATGGCGCTGCTTTTTTGGGAATAAATGGTATAGTTGTTAAGAGTCATGGTAGTGCAGATGCATTCTCTTTTGAGCATGCCTTAATGACTGCCTATGAGGAGGCGAATAGTAAGATGATTGCTAAAATTTCCAAACAGTTAAAAATAGATCAAAAATTAATCTAATTATGAGTTACTCAAAAATTGTCGCTACAGGATCTTTTTTGCCTAAAAAAATATTATCCAATACAGATCTTGAAAAAATTTTTGATACCTCCGATGAGTGGATTCGAACCAGAACAGGTATAGAGCAAAGGCATATTGTTGAAGATGGTCAGTCTACCTCCGACCTTGCATATTTCGCTGCATTAGATGCCATTGAGAAATCTTCTTATAATAAAAATGATATTAACTTAATCATTGTCGCGACCACAACGCCTGATAAAATTTTTCCTAGTGTAGCTTGTGCGGTTCAACGTAAGTTAGGTATAAAAAATATTCCTGCTTTTGATGTTCAGGCTGTATGTAGTGGCTTTATATACGCCTTAACAACCGCTGATAGCTTTATTAAATCTGGCATGTATCAGAAAATTTTAGTTATAGGGGCTGATTGCATGTCAACCATTACTGATTATACTGATCGCTCAAACGCGATTCTTTGGGGTGATGGAGCAGGCGCAGTTATTCTAGAGGCATCAGAAGAGCCGGGCATTATTAAAAGCATTATAAATAGTAATGGAGAATATGAGGACCTATTACACGTACCTCGTAAACCTAAAGATAACAAACCTAATACAATAGAAATGCAAGGAAATGCAGTCTTTAAAATTGCTGTGAATACACTTGATCAAATCGTTGATGAAACTCTTCAAGGAACCGGTTTTTTAAAGGGAGATATTGATTGGCTTGTTCCTCATCAAGCTAATATTAGGATTCTTCAAGCAACAGCTAAAAAATTAGATATGACCATGGATAAAGTGATTGTCACAATCAACAAACATGGCAATACTTCTGCTGCATCGATTCCCTTGGCTCTCAACGAAGGTATTACTTCTGGAAGAATTAAGAAGAATGAAATAATTTTAATGGAAGCTTTTGGTGGAGGGTTTACCTGGGGCTCATCACTTATAAAGGTTTAATATGAAAAGTGTCTTGTTATTTCCTGGACAAGGATCTCAATCAGTTGGAATGATGAATGGGTTTGATAGCAACGTTATTAAAGAAGTATTTGATATGGGATCAGATATTTTTGGAGAAGATCTATTAGATTTAATAACATCTGACAATGATAAGATTAATCAAACCATTTACACACAGCCTATTATGTTTTTATCTGGCTACGCAACTTATCTGTTACTCAAAGAAAAAAAATCGAGTTTGCAGATTGATTATGTTGCAGGTCATAGCCTGGGTGAGATTACTGCAGCATGTGTTGCAGGAGTTTTTTCTATTGACACAGCAATACAAATTGTTCAGAAACGGGCTCAGCTCATGCAAAATGCTGTTCCTGCGGGAGAGGGAGCTATGGCTGCTATCTTAGGCTTGGAAGACGCTGTTGTTGAGGATATTTGCAAAACATTGCAATCAACTGGAGTGATTGAGCCTGTCAATTACAACTCACCGGGGCAAATTGTAGTGGCAGGTGAGAAGAAATTAATTGAACAGTCTTTGGAGAAATTTAAAGATAGTGGTGCAAAAAGAGCTCTTTTACTGCCAGTGAGTGTTCCATCTCACTGCAGC
>JALRJJ010000025.1 GCA_023255095.1 bacterium | reverse complement strand
GTCAACATCCACTGTAGAAATTGAACCGACTATATTTCCTCTTCTCTGAGAACCATAACCTACAACTACTATCTCGTCAAGTCGATTCCCGAGACTCAATATTACCTCTACATCAATTACAGAAGTATTGAATTGGATAGTTTGAGAATCATATCCTACGTAACTAAATAGCAAAATTGTTTCAGGTAAAATTTCGATAGAAAATTTCCCATCAAAATCTGTAAGTGTTCCTTCTTTACCCCCAACAACAACAATTGCTACACCCGGTAGTGGATTATTTTGGTCATCCAAAACAACTCCCGAGATTGAAATCTTTTGAGCAAAAAGAAAAGCAGAACAAAAGAGAAAAAACCCAAAAACGGAATATTTAAAAAAATTGAACATCAAAAGATTTTATTCTTCGTTACTATTAAAACCTCTTAAAGTTAAATGAAGTAAAAAAAATAGTAAATGTAGAGAAACTACAAATATACCTCAATTATTTAAATAATTGATTATCAATATTTTAAATGAATATTAATAACGTATAATGAATGAATGTGTAGTATTATTGTAGTGGAAAAATTACAAGAATTATATCCTTAGTATGTAATCCTGAAGGTTAACTTCACGAGTTAATTGCATTTTTTTTCTCAATCTATATCTTTTGATTTCAACACTTTTGATCGAGATGTTGTACAAAGAAGAGATTTCTTTATTGGTAAGATTAAGACGCAGATGAATGCAGAATTTTAAATCATTTGAATTAAGATTTGGATGCTGTTCTTTGATTTTTGCTAAGAACATATCGTCTACATTATTAAAAGCCTTTTTTAAGACCTCCCAGGAACTTGAGGCGTTAATATTTATTTCCATTTCTTCTATTAAGTCTATAAAGGAAGAATCTGCATTTATATTACTAGACTGACTTTTGATCTTATTTAACACCTCTGTGTTTTTACTAAGCTGTAATAAAGTATCAGCTAACTCCTTTTTATTTTTTTTATACTGTTGCTCCAAAAACATATTTTTTTCAAGCATATAATTTTCCTTTATCTGCAATTTTTTCAACTCATTTACTCTTTCATTTTCCTCACGAATTCTGATTTCTTTTGTCTTAAAATACCCAATGTATGACTTGTGAATAATCCAAATAAAACTCAAACTACATATTAAGTAGGCGAGATACATTAAAGGATGTTGATGCCATGGATAAAGAACCTCAAAATCATAAACATCAGTAAAATAAATCTCTTCCATTTCATCTATTTTAAACTGTAGTTGATAATTCCCTGGTCTTAAGTTTCCAAAAATTATATCTGATTTTTTATCCCATTTGGTAAAGTTTTCTTGATACCCTGACAACATGTAAAATAGTTTTGAAGAACTGAATACTTCAAAATCCGGGTAGCCCAAAGTAAAAGAAACGTTATTTAGATCATTAGGAAGTTTCTCTTTTCCTAAAATTGAAATCTTTTTAAAATCAGGAGTCTCGTTATTAGCACCTTTAACTTCTTGAATCAAAATATTTGGTCTGGAGTTTTTTGTGTAAGGAAAATTCAGTTTCAAGTACTGATTTACTCCCCCTATGATATAACTCTCATCTATTTTCCCAATATTCTCAAAACCTCTATTTGGCCTAATATTCTCAATTAATATTGGTATGATTTGAAGATCATATTCATCTTCAAGAATTGATGGAAGAACACGTATTAATTTTTCCTTTTTAAAAAACCAAAGAGAATTATCCTCAAGGCTGACCATTTTACCTGTTAGATATTCTTCATTCCTAAATGCTTCTAAATACCAGCTTTGAAGTTCAAACTTATCTTGTTTGTAATCATATTTCCATAGGCCCGAGGAGTCATTATACCATATATCTCCATTAAATGAAGCTAGCGAAGAATAAGCCCCTTTAGAAGGATTTTGATATAATTTAAAATCATTTACTCGTTCGAAATCTTTTGATAACTCAACTTTATAGATACCCTTATATTCATGACTAATCAAAAAGGTATTGCTGTCAACAGGTTCCAAAAACCGACTTGAAAGATCAAATCCTTCTACTTTTCCCTTCCATATCCATCTATCCAATTCTAATTCTATAATCTCAAATCCTCTGTAAGTCCCTACCAATAATTTATTTGCACCAGGTAAAGGCCTAAATATCCAGGCTCCTTGACCCTCATGAATAGGGGTTATAAATAATCCTTCTACTTCAGATATTCCCTTATGATGCCCAACTAATAATTTTCCATTTTTTTCAAAAAGACTCCATACCTGTTCATTTAAATTCAGGATCTTTGAAAACCTTTCCATCATTGGGGTTTTGTAGAAAAGCCCCACATTAGTACCTATATAAAGGGTATCTTTTAAATAGGCAGTAGTATATATTGTACCTATTTCATTAAGACTGTCAGAATATGAAAAAATACTCGATTTGTCATTAATACAAATAATACCGTTATCTAAACCCAACCATAAATTATCATCTTTGTCACCATATATGGCTAAAACGGTATTATTTTTAAGGCCATTATTACTTCCTATTTCATATAAGCTTTTACCGAATTGGTCTAAAACAATAAGACCATCCGAAATGGTTCCAATATACCATCTGTTATTTTTAAAAATAGCAGAGTATACTGTGGAAGAAATAATTTCAGTTCCTTGAATAATACTCCAAAAATCCTTATTTGAATATTGCAGAAAGATGCCCTTTTCAGTTATAAGAGTTAGTTTATTATCGTTTAGTGCGATTGAGACAATTTTCGAGTCATCATTATCCTTAGATTCTAATTGTAATATCCATTCGTTCCCTTTGATTTTATATAAATCTCTTTGGGTATCTTGGATATATAATGTCTGATTTACCACCCAAGCCCCTAAAATACCAGCAGAGTGTTCTATAACAGAGATTTTTTCACTCCACAAATCATAAATAATTAACTGATCTAATGATTGAAAAATCAATTGATCTCCTAATTCAAGGATTTTCCAAAACTGTTCGTCTTCTTTAATTAAATTTTCCTCATTGTTAGTTAAGGATGTATAATTCCAACTCCCTATTTCGTCCTCTTCATAGAAGCCAAACTCCATGTACATACCTACATATAGTCTCTTATTCTTAAAGTGTAGCGACCTTACAATACTATTATTGAAAGCTCCCAAATTCTTCCAATTAATTCCATCGTACAACAGAACCCCCTCATTATTAGCTACAAAAATTTCACCTTTATCATTGTTTATTATCTTCCAATTCTGGGACCCTCCAGAGTAGTCCTGTGCTCCATAATATTTAAAGGGAGGAGTTTCTTTGGAATACAAGTTTGAACTCCAAAAAAAAGAAAACATCAATAGAGTAAAAATGGAACTAATTAATTTCAAATGCTTGTAGTTTAAATTTATCTTCCTTGAAGATAAACGATGTTGCCAATTTTATCATACTATGCTTTAAAGCTAGCCTCATCGGTACAGCCTCATCTTATTCTTTCAATTTCTTCAATTAACAATAATTGATCACTTAATCCTAATAATTCAAAAAACATCATTCGGTTTTGCAATAAGAAATTTACAATTTGAAGTTATTAGAGCAGTAATAAAAATTAAATATCCCTCTATAATGGTGTTATACTGCATTATTAAATAGGCTCTATTGATTAAAATTAGACCACCCATCAAAATCTGAAATTTTTTCTATTGTAAAATGATGTTCTAATTAATTTGAAAATGAACATCCCTTAATCAGAGAAACCTTAATTTTAAAAAATTCACAAATTATGATAGTTAACCAACTTTTTCAATCT
>JALRJJ010000008.1 GCA_023255095.1 bacterium | reverse complement strand
AGTTTTTTGATGTTACTCCTTTATCAACTACTATCTCATCAGCTACATTTACATTTAATTTATTAATAACAGAACTTATCTGATTGCGTAGAGTAAAGTTTTACATATTATCAAGTGTTTTTTTGGTTTCATGCAATCGTGAAATTCTAAATTATATTGATCATCCCCCTCCCCTTATACTTAAAGTTTTAGATGATTGGGGAAAATATAATGCGCAAATTACATTAACGGAAGTTTCAAGAAATTCTAAAGGTAAAATATCCTTTAAAGATTATGATTTTTCGCTAGATGATGAATTATATTTTTACCCAGCAAGCACCGTAAAACTTCCTGTAGCTTTATTAACTCTGCAATACATTACTGACATAAATAAAACTGAACCAAAAATAAATTTAGACACTAATTTTTCGGTATTCGAAGGACAAAACCTTTTGCACGAAAAAAGAACTCTTAGAGAATTGATTGAAAAAATTTTCTTAGTTAGTGATAATGAAGCCTATAATATTCTATTTCATCTTCTAGGCAAGAACTATATCAATACTGAACTTCATAATAAAGGGTTTTTAAGCTCTCGTATCATTCATGATTTTTCATACGGGATTAAAGAAAACTTAAAATATGTTTTTTACCTAGATGACGGTAATGAATTATTTATCAATTCAAAGAATAGGAATTATACAGCAAGTGGAAAAAAATTAAAAAATGAGATAATCGGAGATGGATTTATTAGAAATGATAGTTTAATCCACCAAATGTTTTCATTTGAGGATAAGAATTATATTTCATTACGTGATCTTCATGAAATAACCAAAAGGATAATTTTCAGAAATATGTATTCTGGAGATAAGATATTTCGCATGTCAGATGATTTTTATGACTTTATCCTACAATCAATGAGTTTGAATACTTTAGAAGGGGCCAAATATGGCTACACTGAACCAAAGTACTGGGATAGCTATGTAAAGTTTTTTCTTTTTGGGGATTCTAAAAATGAAATTCCTAAAAATTTCAAGATTTATAACAAAGTTGGTTTTGCATATGGACACCTTACCGAAACAGCCTATATTATCGATCTAGAAAATAATATCGAATTTATTCTTTCTTGCACCCTGAGAGTGAATGAAAATAATATCTATAATGATGGCGTATACGAATATGATTCAGATGGAATTCCGTTTCTATCAAATCTAGGGAAGAGCATCTATTCAAGGTTAAGAGTTAACAATAATTTACAATAACATTAATTTGATTTTACCAGATAACGTATTTTTTTAAGAATTTTATTAAAGTAGACTTATGAATTATTGGTTAACTACTTTTATCTGTGAAATTTGCGATTGTGAAGATGATGCCGAAAATGAGGAAAGAATTTAAATCACACGATAAAGAAACTATCCAAAACTTGTTATGCTAAACCTATCCTGTGGTATTATTTTTACGGGATTATAATTTTTAAATATGGCAGAAAGAATCTTTTATCCTCTTTTTCTATTGCTAATTCCATTAATAGGAATGGTCATTACGGATGAGATTAACTGGAGTCTTTTTGATTTCATTATTATGGGATCGCTTTTAATGTTCCTTGGTATTGGAATTTATTTTGTCTGTAATCGCTCTAAAAATTTGAAAATCCGAATCCTATACATTGGAATATTGCTTTTTATTCTTTTTATAATATGGGCAGAGTTAGCAGTTGGTATTTTTGGCTCTCCCTTTGCCGGCAGTTAGGCAAACCAAACCTTCATCGCATCTGCTTTGAGGTTGCATGAAGGGCTGTGTAGAAATCAAAATTCAAACGACCCCACCTAAAACAATGCTGAATCAATTATGAGTATCAACAAACTCGAAACGGTATTTAAAAGCGTTCAATAGTTAGCTTGAGTCATCTGCTCAAAAGTCATCAGAAATGGTGATACTTCGGACGTGTCATTTTATGCGGAATTTCGTTAAATAAGCTACATCTTGATAAATCTAAAGCTAACTTTCCAACATATATTGATCATTTGAATTAAAAACTTGGCCTGGAGCTCGTTCAAATGAAAAAATTGAGTTAATTTAAATTATGATAAAAAATTATTTCAACCTTACACTAAAATGGATTGCAATTGTAGTTCTTATTCTTTTTAGTGCCTGCAAAGAAAATAGTTCACCAGTTTATGAAATTGAATTAAGCGACAATTGGCGCTTTCGAAAAGTGGG
This sequence comes from bacterium, assembly GCA_023255095.1. Lineage (GTDB taxonomy): Bacteria > Fidelibacterota > Marinisomatia > Marinisomatales > Marinisomataceae > Marinisoma. The sequence goes on along the minus strand of JALRJJ010000008.1, from coordinate 889 downwards.
CGATTTAGAATGGCTCAATGCTAAAGTCCCAGGGTCAGTCCATTTAGATTTATTGAATAATAATAAGATTAAAGACCCTTTTTTCAGACTAAATGAGTTGGACCTACAATGGATTGACAAAGCAGATTGGCAGTACAAAACTGATTTTAACGTCTCAAAGGAATTATTGTCAAAGCAACATCTGGAGATAGAATTTTCGGGCTTAGACACTTACAGTAAAGTCATTTTGAACGACTCATTAATTTTACAAACAGACAATATGTTTAGAAATTATATTGTCGATTGTAAAACTATATTGAAAGAAGGAAACAACACCTTGCTGGTCATATTTGAATCACCGATAGCCAAGGGCGTTCAAAAACATGATGAAATAGGGTATAAATTGCCAGAATCTGGAAATGATTTAGCTGAAATCGGAAAAGTAGATGGTGCAAAAAAGGTGGGCATATTTTCGAGAAAAGCTGGCTATCATTTTGGATGGGATTGGGGACCTAGACTGGTGACTTCCGGGATTTGGAAACCAGTCAAACTGCGAGGATGGTCCTCTATTAAAATGGAAGATTTGTACATCAAACAAACCCGTTTGGACAGTGTAGCCTTATTAACTGCAATTGCGGAGGTTGATGCCATAGCGCCTGTTGATGGAGCGACTGTTGAAGTTCTGGTCAACAAAAAATCTATTAAAAAAACTACTGTCGAATTGAGTAAGGGAAAAAACCTGTTGAAGGTGCCCTTCGAAATCGAGAATCCTGATTTATGGTGGCCTAATGGAATGGGGGGGCAAACGCTATATGAGGTAGAAGTAATTGTCAATGCAGACTCAAATACGGACTCAAAATCACACCGAATTGGCTTGCGCAACATAGAGCTCGTCACAGATAAAGACTCT
>JALRJJ010000071.1 GCA_023255095.1 bacterium | reverse complement strand
ACAGCAGAATTTTTAAAAAAAGTTACAAAAAGAAAGTCTTATCCAAATACTCTAATTATTACAATGATACCAATATCCCTTCCTATGATTATTGGAATCAGCGACCTGCCTGTAGTCTTGATAATGATTATTTTGATGCTTTTAAATCTGACAAAGTATCAGTTGAGCATTCAGGAATTAATAACTGGGAAAAGAATGGAATTAAATTACAAAATGGCAAAATTATCGGATGTGATCTAGCTATTATGGCTACAGGTCTTAATGCTCAATTACTGGGTGGGATAAGTGTCTTTGTAAACGAAAAAAAAATTAATCTTAATAAAACGAGTTGGTATAGAGGGATGATGTTTAGTGGCATTCCTAACCTTTTTGCGCATACAGGCTATATTAACTTTAGTTGGACTGCTCGATGTGAAATAGTCAGCGAACGAATATGCAAAACAATCCAATTTATAAATAAAAATAACTTTACTAGTTGTATACCAAAATACAAAGGGGCGAAATCTAAGCCTGCTATTGAAGCAAATTATGTTCTCAGAGCAATTGATAGATTTCCTAACAGAACATACAAATTCAATAATGCAAATTATTTAATGGAGTACATGAGTTTTAAATGGACAAAAATAAACGATGGAGTTTTAACTTTCCAATAAATTAAGGATACAAACACATGAAACTTGAATCATTAGCCCTTCACCATGGATACGAGCCAGAACAAGCCACAAAAGCTGCCAATACCCCTATATACCAAACATCTGGTTTTACAATAGATGACTCTCAACATGGCGCGGATCTTTTTGATCTTAAAGTTGAAGGAAATATTTATTCAAGAATAGGAAATCCAACAAATGCTGTACTTGAACAGAGAATTGCTGCTATGGAGGGAGGAATAGCAGGATTATCTTTGGCCTCAGGAATGTCGGCAATTACTTATGCAATCCAGTGTATTGCCGGACCAGGCGACAATATTATTAGTACCAATCAGTTATATGGGGGAACATATAATTGTTTTACCCATAGCTTTCCGAAACAAGGAATAAAGGTCAAGATGGTTGATGGGGCAGATTTTAATGCACTTGAAGAAGCTATCGATGAAAATACCAAGGCTTTATATTGTGAATCTATTGGTAACCCTTCGGGAATAATTATTGATATCAAAAAATTTGCAGAAATTGCTGATAAACATGGGATCCCTCTCATTGTGGATAACACTGTAGCGACTCCATACTTATGTAGGCCCATTGATTTTGGTGCTTCGATAGTTATTCATTCCTTAACCAAGTATATTGATGGTCATGGAGCCACAATTGGTGGCATTATTGTTGACTCAGGAAAGTTTGACTGGACAAAGGACTCAAAAAAATTTCCAATGCTTAATGAACCTGACCCCTCTTATCACGGAGTTGTTTATACCCAACAATTTAAAGAGGCTGCATTCATTGCTTGTTGCCGAGTTGTTCCTCTAAGAGAAACTGGAGCCTGCTTATCTCCTCATAGCGCTTTCCTGATAATGCTTGGACTTGAATCTTTAGGAGTCAGAATGGAGCGACATTGTGATAATGCTTTTGCGTTAGCTACATACTTAGAAAATCACGATCGTGTTGAGTGGGTTAACTATGCCGCGCTTCCAAGTGATAAATATCATGATGTATGTCAAAAAATTACTGGTGGAAAAGCATCAGGCATTATTAGTTTTGGTATCAAAGGGGGAATGAAGGCAGCAACTAAATTTATTGATGCCCTTCGAATGATTCTTAGGGTGTTAAGTATGGGAGATGCTAAATCGTTGGCATGCCACCCTGCATCCACCCTTCATCGACAGTTAAAACCAGAACAACTTGCTTTGGCTGGAGTTGGTGAGGATATGATTAGGATATCGGTTGGCATTGAACATATCGATGACATTATAGCTGACGTGAAACAGGCAATTGATGCATCCATAGTATAAGCCTTTTAATCAGCGACAGTTTATACACTTGCCTTCGGTCTTGTCCCAATTTTTGACTGTATCAAGGCCAACAACATCTTTAAAATTAGTGTTATTTATTTCAGCAGCGTTTAAATCAGCACCCGTTAAATCAGCGCCCGTTAAATCAGCTTGAATTAACTCTGCCCTGTTTAGATTAGTATTTTTTAAATTCGCTCCTTTCAAGTTAGCAAATTTAAAACTGGCAATATTTAAGTTGGTATTTTCAAAATTAGTATTTTCAAAATTTCCACCGGTTGAATCAAACTTCATTTGACCCATTGGCTGATTACCAACGTCTAAGCCTAAATCAGCATCTGATACATCAGCGCCTGACATATCAACTTTACCTAAGGTACCTATTAGCCTCACACCTTTTAAAAGAGCATTGCGAAAGCTTGTGTTACCAAAAATTGGTTGAAATATAGTGGCCATAGAAAGATTAGCCCCATTAAAGTTTGCTTCCTCCAGTCTAGCTAAATTTAGATATGCCCTTTGCATGTTTGCACCAGATAAATTAGCTCCTCTCAAATCAGCTCCAAAGAGACTGATATTGACCATTTTACAATGCGTTAAATCTTTGCCGCTAAAGTTTAAATACCCAACATCAAGATTAGATAAGTCACATTCAGGATCATTGTCTAAAATGTCATCAACTTCTTCTTGGGTTATTTTTTTTCGTTCATCATTGAATGCAGTTGAAAAAAACACCTCTGCTTGCTTAATAACTTCTTGTGGGTTTTCAAGAAATATATCTCTACCAGACTGATTACCAAAGCAGTAGGTTTTACCTCCAACCATCTCGCTAACTGAACAATCTGTGGCTTGGAAATTACCTTCGGAGAGACTAGTTGCACAAAAGTTATTAAATTCTTCGCAGTAAACAGAAAGATTAAAAGTAATG
>JALRJJ010000131.1 GCA_023255095.1 bacterium | reverse complement strand
CAAACAAGATTTCTCTTCATAATATTCCTATCCTCCCTTTTTATGGCTTCGCTATTTTATGGTGGCGGAAATTATATTATTACTGATACAACCTCTTACAGTTTTACTACAAATTTTTTAAGTGATCTTGGGCGTTTGTCGTCACACTCCGGGAATTCAAATATTACTTCATTCATTTATTTTTTCATAGGCATGTCAGCATTGGGATTTGGTGCATATCACTTTATTTTCTTATGCGCTAATTATTTTGAACCTCAATTTCCACGTATTTATATCATTGCTAAGCTTTTAGCCTTGTTTGGTATAATATGTACAATTGGTATCATAGTAACTCCCGCAGATGTTAAATCGCTGTATTTATTACACAATACCTTTGCCTATTGGGTTTTTTATACTGATTTAAAGATTTTGGCGTTATTTACTTGGTTTTTCTTCAGAATTAAAGACTATTTTGTAGCAAGAATTCTACTAATTTCTACTATTTTAATAGGGTTGTATATCTTTTTCTTAGAATATGGTCCACAACCTTGGATGGACTATCAAGCCTTAAGATTGCATGCCACAGCTCAAAAACTTGCGGTTTTAGTATTGGTAATTGCAGTTTGGACTATGACAGCTTCTAAAAAACTATCTTACGACAAAATTAATTAAACGATTTGGTACGTAGATGGTCTTAACGATCGATTGACCATTGTTGGTATAGCTTTGGATTTTTTCGAGCTGTAAAGCCGCATTTACAGCGTTTTCTTGATCAAGATCAATATCTAGAGTAATTGTAGCTCTTAACTTACCATTGACTTGTATCGCAACTTCTACCTCATCCTTCACTGTTAAAGAAGCATCAAACTTAGGCCATTTCTCATATGAAATGGTATTAGTATTACCTAACAACTGCCAAATTTCCTCTGCTACATGTGGAATAAAAGGTGCAATAATTTTACATAGATCTATAACCAGTTCTTTTGAAATCTCTTCACAGTCTTGTAAATGATTAACATAAATCATTAACTGAGATACTGCGGTATTGAAATGTAAATTTTCTATGTCATGTCCGACTTTTTCGACAGTGGTATGATGAATAGACAACGTCTCTTTCGATGCTTGAATTTCCTTTATCTTTGACGATAAGGTTCCGTCTTCATCAACAAGCGTGTTCCATAATTTATTGATAAAACGATAACATCCTTGTAATCCTTTGGTATTCCACGGTTTAGATTTATTTAACGGTCCCATAAACATTTCATATAAACGCATTGAATCAGCGCCATATTCTTCAATGATATCGTCTGGATTAATCACATTTCCTCGAGATTTACTCATTTTAGAGCCATCATCACCTAAAATCATCCCCTGATTATAAAGTTTTTGGAAGGGTTCTTTCGTTGAAACCAACCCTAAATCGAATAAGACATGATGCCAAAAACGAGCATAGAGCAAATGCAAAACCGCATGTTCTTGTCCGCCAATGTACAAATCAACTGGCATCCAGTAATTCTCGGCTTTTTTATCCCAAGCTTCCTGCAAATTCTGGGGATCGGTAAAACGTAAATAATACCAACAAGAACCAGCCCATTGAGGCATAGTATTTGTTTCTCTAAGTCCTATTATATTATCATTTACATCTTTTATTTCAACCCATTGTTTAATAGTTGATAATGGTGATTTTCCATCATCAGATGGCTTATAATTATCAACTTCAGGTAATCGTACAGGTAACTGACTTTCATCAATTGGAGATACTCCTTGATCCGTATGCATAATGGGAAACGGCTCTCCCCAATAGCGTTGGCGAGAAAATAGCCAATCTCTTAATTTGTAATTGACACTGCGTCGACCTAGTCGATTCTTTTCTAAGAAAGAAATGACCGTATTAATAGCATCGCTTACCGTTAATCCATCAATAGAAAGCGTATCTTTGTGTGAGGAATTGACAATTTCTCCTGCTTCTTTTGTGATATAAGCAGCTTTTGATACATCTCCTCCACTAACTACTTCTAAAATCTTTAATTGATATTTTTTCGCAAACTCCCAATCTCTCTCATCATGACCCGGGACAGCCATAATTGCGCCGGTTCCATAAGTACTTAGTACATAATCTGCTATCCAGATAGGAATATGCTCTTTTGATAGAGGATTGACTGCGTAAGAACCGGTGAAAACACCTGTCTTGTCTTTATTGACCTCTGTTCGATCAAAGTCTGACTTTAACTTAGTTTTCTCAATATAATCTAACACGTCCTTTTTATTATCATCAGTGGTTAAATCTTGTACTAATGGATGTTCAGGAGCAATGACCATATAAGTAGCTCCAAAAAGCGTATCAGGTCTGGTGGTAAAAACGGTTAAAGATTGAGGGGAATTAAGGACGGAAAAATGAACCTCTGCCCCTTCAGACTTCCCTATCCAATTTTTCTGTAATTCTTTAATATTCTCGGGCCAATCCAAGTCATCTAACCCATTCAAAAGTGATTCAGCATACTCCGTAATTCTTAAAATCCACTGTTTCATCGGTGTTCGATAAACAGGATGGCCTCCTATCTCAGATTTTCCATTGACAACCTCTTCATTGGCTAGAACTGCACGAAGTTCTGGGCACCAATTCACAGCAACTTCTTCCTCATAGGCTAGCCCTTTGTTATACAGTTGCAAGAAAATCCACTGCGTCCATTTGTAATAATTTGGATCGGTGGTATTAATCTCTTTCGACCAGTCATAGGAAAATCCTAATTGATTGATTTGTCTTTTGAAATTAGAGACATTTTCAGCTGTAGTAATTTTTGGATGAGTTCCGGTTTTAATGGCGTACTGCTCAGCGGGTAAACCAAATGCATCCCAACCCATCGGATGTAAGACATTGAATCCCTTCATTCTTTTAAAACGAGCTACAATATCGGTTGCCACATAACCTAGAGCATGCCCAACGTGCAATCCAGAACCCGAGGGGTAAGGAAACATATCTAAGACATAATATTTTGGAAGTTTTAAATCTTCAGAAGTCTTAAAAACTTGATTTTTAATCCAATAGTCTTGCCATTTAGGCTCAATGGTTTGGTGAAGATACCCCAAGAGCTTTAATAGAAGTTTTTAATTTGTTTAGCCCAATCTAAGATGATAGCATTAACGTCAGTAGGAAGATCTCTAGAAGTATTGTTATAGGAACTACTTGTAGTATTTCCAAACGCTTGCGACATAGGTCCTACAGAATCATCATCACTGACAATAGAGATAGCAAAGAACTTAGCAAAAACTTTTTTACTCGACGGATCTCTAAAAATGATATAAGATTGTTTAGGATCGGCAGTTGATCCGTAATAAGGATCAAAATTAAAGTTCTCAAAATTAATTTCTATTTCCACATCTCCATCAGTATCTGGCGGTAAAATCTCAAAACCGATTTTCACTAGTTCAGATTGTAAGGTTTGGATGTGCTCAATCATAAAAGGATCTTGCACGTAATCATTGATAAACTCTTCGACTTTATTCGTTTGACTTAGTTTGACTTTTTTACGACGAAATTGACCATGTAAATCAGTGGTAAAGACAAAAACTAGAGCTAAAATTAAACTATATTGAAACCATTTTCTCATTTTACACTCTCCTTATATTGCGCAACCTGTTAAGCCACGTTTTTTATAATAATCTTGATGATACTCTTCTGCATCATAAAAATCGGATTTATTTGTCACTTCTGTGACAATCTTTGATGAAAACTTTCCAGATTCATTCAACTGCTCTATCACAGACTCTGCTGCGGCTCTCTCAGTTTCATCTGCAAAATAAATGGCTGAACGATATTGAGTTCCTACGTCTGGTCCCTGACGGTTTAAAGTTGTTGGATCGTGACTTGTGAAAAAAGTACTCAGTAATTGCTCATAAGAAACAACGGAAGCATCATAGACAACCTTTACAGCTTCTGCATGCCCAGTGATACCTGTACAAACCAGTTCATAAGAAGGATTCTTGACTTTTCCACCAGTATACCCCACAGTGGTTTCTTTGACGCCTTCTAAGGCTTGAAATGAGCTTTCAACGCCCCAAAAACATCCAGCTGCAAACACAGCTTCTTTTATTGTTTTGTCGTTTGCCATCATCTTTTCTCCTAATAACAATACTAAAATCAGTAAAATTAAACTTTTATTTTTCATATGCATTATAAATCCAAGCTCCAAAAATAGCCATAGGTACTGCAATGATAGCTCCTATGACAGGAATTAAAAAAGATGTTATGAAAAAAAATAGTGCAACACAAGCGGTGATTCCAATGTTTTTCACAGAATTATGCCACTGTTTGAGCTTTCGATGCAGCTCGGGAGTTCAATAAGAATGCTAAAATAACGGATGCTACTGAATGTGAAAGAATAAACAGATCGAATTTAGTAAAATATTCTAATTGGAATAAAAACAGCATGGTGATGGCTCTCAACAATTCAAATCGATAGGCAAAAGACTTTCCGTCAAGGATAAATGAATTGGAAATTGCTACAAAAACGATAAAAAAGATAATCGATAGCATCTGACTATAGTCGAATAAATTAACATTGAATAACATCACTAGAGTCATTGAATTAATGACGAAGAATTGGAATAAGGCAAAAATCTTCCCTTCCATCATGATTTGAGGATCATGTTTCTCAAAGTTTGATAAATCATTTTTAGAAATAGGATATTTTTCAGCAACATCTGCTGGTCTCCAGGCTGGAGGAGAAAACCATACTTTGACTTTGTCACTCCATTTTTTAGTACGGATTGAATCCATCAACATTTGGTAAAATACTTCTATATTAGCCCAGAATGGATTAAAGGTTTTTAAAGGTTTCACTGTACCGTAAACAGGCTTTAAATCTTCTCTTTCATCAATAAACGTTCCAAACATTCGATCCCAAAGAATGAAAACACCTCCATAATTCGCATCTAAATAATCATCATTTTGTGCATGATGTACACGATGGTTCGATGGAGTAATGAACACATATTCCATCCATCCTAAACGACCAATATGTTCTGTATGTACCCAGAATTGATAAATTAGATTTAAACCAGCAACCGTGACATAAATTGCAGGAGGAACACCGATAAGAAACATCGGTAAGAAAAAGACCCATTTCCATAAAAAACCGGTGCTAGTTTGACGCATAGCAGTCGATAAATTGAAATCTTCTCCATGGTGGTGCACCACATGAGTTGCCCAAAATAATTTGACTTCATGGTGGATGCGGTGCATCCAATAATAACATAAGTCATACATTAAGAAGGCTAAAACCCATACCCAAATAGCATCAGTGCTTAATAGTTTTAAATTATACTGTTCTGCAACGATCGTATAGACAACATATTGAAATCCTAAACCCAATAAAGGAACAAAACGACTAATCAATCCTAAAGACATACTAGTAATAGCGTCGTTCAGACGATAATTATTGTTTTTGGTAAAATATCCATATAAAAATTCGATTAATACTAATACGAAAAATAACGGAATTGATAAGGTAATAAGTATTGACGTATCCATTTAAAATGAATTTAAATTATTTTGAGATAAAAAAGATAAATTTTAATTACGATTTAAATCAGCCAGAATTGTTTTTAACTCTTGTCGAACTTCATGTAATATTCTCTGATCAACTTCGACAGAATTATTTTGATTAATAATAACTGTTTCCTCTTCAGAAGAATCCTTAAGCTCTTCAATGGCACCTTTAATGGTAAATTTTCGGTCATAAAGTAATTCCTTTATTTGAAAAATAAGATCGATATCTTTTTGACGATAAGTTCTTTTTCCCGCACGATTTTTAGTAGGGTTTAAAGTTGGAAATTCTGACTCCCAATAGCGTAAAACATAGGGTTTTAAACCAGTCAACTTTCCTACTTCTTTAATGCTAAAATATAATTTTTCGAGTTTATTATCCATTCTAAACAATTTTATAGAAATATTTACTTAAAGTAAAACTTTAATTAAA
>JALRJJ010000029.1 GCA_023255095.1 bacterium | reverse complement strand
AAGACTTAGATTGAAAACTATTCTCTATTCTGCAGGCGAGCCTGGTGGCATTGGCCCAGATATCATCATTCAACTTGCCCAATCTTCATTTTGGGAACAATCTAAGGCAATAGTAGTTCTTATTGGCGACCCAAAACTTTTTGAAGACCGTGCCAATGAACTCAATCTTCAGACCAATATTCAAATGGTTAAAAGTCTTGAGGAGCTATCACCCAATCAAATGGGAACGCTCCAAATACTTCAAATTACGGAATGTGTTGATACTAAAAGCAAGAGGCTAAATCCTGCTAATGGAGAATATGTATTGAAGAACTTAGAGGCTGGGATTCGTATGTCTATGGAAAGAGATACTTGCGCGTTGGTAACTGGGCCTATTCAAAAAAATAATATGTCTGGATGTGGAGTGCCTTTTATTGGGCATACAGAATATATTGAAGAAATTGGTGGGTTACATATTATTGGTACTGCTAGACATGAATCTAGAAGAATTGACTTACAATTGATGGGTAGAGCAGGAAGACAGGGTGATAAGGGGTCTTCTAGATTTTATATCTCTCTTGAGGATGATCTAATGAGATTATTCAATATGGATAAACTGGCAACTTATATGGATAGGTTATCAATTGACGAAAATCAAGAACTAAGCGCTGGAATGCTTAATCGTGGCGTCAGAAACGCTCAACAAAAGGTTGAAGAAAGAAATTTTGCTATTAGAAAGCATTTACTAGAATATGACGATGTTCTAAACCAACATAGAACAATTATTTATGAACTAAGAAATAAAGCTCTTAAAGAAGATTCGATTAAGCCCACTTTTGATGAATTTATTGAAGATTATCTTTTAGATGTTTTTTATAAATATGAAGACATAAAAGCTGAAGAGTTGGAATGGAATGATATAAAGAACAGATTAAAAACTAACTTAATGTTAGAAATTGATGAAAAGGAGTTTCGTTCTATATCAAACATTGATACGATTGTTAACAAGTGCTTATCGATGGCATTAGATAACTATTCACAAAAGGAAGCAATCATTCCCGAAGAAATATTGAGGAAAGTTGAGAAGTTTATATTTTTAAAAACAATTGATGAAAAGTGGAGAAATCATTTACAGGCAATGGACCAATTAAGAGAAGGAATAGGGCTAAGAGCATATGGTCAAAAAAATCCTTTAATTGAATATAAATCAGAATCATTTATTTTTTTTCAGGAGCTACTTTTAAGTTTAAAAGCATCTATCATTCAGAGAATCTTTCTTGCTCAAATTAATGCAGAAAATCAACCTCAAGTTTTATCTCCAAAGAAAGTTCAATTATCACGTTCTGAAAATTTCATCAACTCACCCCAAAATAATGGAGATTTAAATGAAACTTCCGATGATAAAATAGGAAGAAATTCAAAAATTATTGTTATCTCACCATCTGGAGAGAAAAAAGAAATTAAATATAAAAAATTAGATGTATATTTATCTCAAGGGTATAAACGTGTCTAAAAAAAATCTTAAATTTGACTCCAGAATCGTTCATGTTGGTAATAAAATTGATGAAACATCTTCTACAGTAACCCCGCTACATCTCACTTCAACCTTTAAACAGAAAAGGTTTGAAAGCACTGAGCAATTTGTATACGCTCGTACAGGGAATCCAACTTTGGCTGCATTAGAAGAAAGTTTAGCTAATCTAGAAGGTGCAGACCATGCTTATGGATTTAGCTCCGGGATGGCAGCAATGACAGCTATTTTTTTAATGTACAAACCAACTGATCATATTCTTATATCTCGAAATGTTTATGGAGGGGTTTTTAGATTAGTAACAAGAGTTTTGAATGATACAGGAGTAGAATACGATTTTATTGATACATCCGATTTAAATTGTGTTAAAAAATCAATCAAAAAGAATACAAAACATATACACCTAGAATCCCCGAGTAACCCTTTATTAGAATTAGCTGATATTGAAGCCATTTCAAGAATAGCTAAAGAAAACAATTGCGTTTTAAGCGTCGACAATACGTTCATGAGTCCATATGGTCAACAACCTCTAAAATTAGGAGCTGATATTGTTATGCACAGTACCACTAAATTTCTTGGAGGCCATTCAGATCTAATTGGTGGAGCTTTAATGTTAAATGGAGATCAAATAAATTCAAAGATTCAACTAATTCAAAATACCGCTGGTTCTCTGCAAAGTTCCTTTGATGCCTGGTTATTACTTAGATCAATTAAAACCCTTACAGTTAGAGTTGAAAGACAGTTTAGAAACTCATTGATAATTGCTGAGTGGTTAGAAAAACAAAAGAATATTACAAAAGTTATCTACCCAGGTTTATCTTCGCACCCTCAGCATAGTTTAGCATGTAAACAACAACTAGATCCTAATAATAAGCCAGTTTTTGGTTCAATGATTTCTTTCGAACTCACTCAAAAGAAAGATATTAATAAATTTGCAAAGAATTTAAATCTTTTAACACTTGCAGAAAGTTTGGGAGGAATTAAATCTTTAATTTCTTGTCCTTATTCTATGACTCACGCTTCTGTTCCAGTTAAAGAAAAACAAAGACTAGGTATTAGTAAAAATCTATTAAGATTATCAATTGGAATCGAAGATCCTGATGACATAATTTCTGAGATTGATTTTGCAATAAATCATTGTTAAAAGTTTATTCAATAATTATTTATATTCTGAGTTAATGCCGTGGTGGCGGAATTGGTAGACGAGCTGGTCTTAGGAACCAGTATCGTAAGATGTGAAGGTTCGAGTCCTTTCCACGGTACAGATGGAACTCATAATTTTAGGAATAATAATTATTGGAGCTTTGGCATTATTTGTTTCTGAGCTTTTCCCAATTGATGTTACAGCGCTTTTAGTACTTGGTCTTTTATTAATATTTGGTTTAGTAACCCCTGCTGAAGGATTATCTGGTTTTTCAAACCCAGCAGTTATAACAATTGCCTGTTTATTTGTTTTAAGTTATTCGTTGCAAAAATCTCATATTTTGGAATACTTGATTGTTAAAATTAATACTTTAATCGACAAGTCTAGAATATTAGGTGTTATTTCTTATTTATTCTTTATTGGACTTTCCTCGGCAGTTGTTAATAATACTGCTATTGTTGCAATATTTATGCCAATTACAATTCGTTTATCTGAAAAATATAATATTAGCCCATCAAAAGTTTTAATCCCCTTAAGTTATGCGGCTATTTTGGGTGGAACTTTAACACTGGTGGGAACATCCACAAACTTAATTGTTAATTCTATTTTGGTCGATTCAACCGGCGGCAGTGTATCTTTAGGTATGCTAGAATTTGCAAAATTTGGTATTATTAAATTTCTTGTTGGTTTAATCTATATTTTTACTATTGGATATAAACTATTGCCAAATCGAGTAAACAAGTCATCATCAATTGACAATTATAGTCTCGATGGATACTTAACTGAATTTAAAGTCACTGATAAATCTCCAATTTTAGGAAAGACATTATTCGATAGAAAAATTAACCAAAACTATGATGTAATAGTTCTTGATGTTATACGAGACGGTAAAATTATTAATCAAAATCTTAGAGGGTTACTTTTACAAGTTGATGATATTCTTTTTGTTAAAGGGTCTTTTGAAAATTTTCAAAAAATGAAAGAAGTTGAAAGTTTAAATTTATTGGCAGATGAGAAGTTGACTCAAGAAGAACTCGAGCAAGATGACAATATTATTGCAGAATGTCTAGTCACGGATAATTCTTCTATAATCGGCAAGACTCTTCAAGATTCAAATTTTAGAAGAACATTTGGTTCTTTTGTATTAGCAATTAAAAGAGACGGTGAGATAATTCGAAGAAAAATTAGCCAGTTTATTCTTAAGCCATTTGATACATTACTTGTTTACGGACCTAAAGATAAGATTATGGATTTAGGCGAGAAAGAAGGTTTCATTGTATTAGGTAAAGTCGATGCAACACTTGATATAAATCCATTAAGATGGCTTAGCTTAATTACAATCTTATTTTCAGTCACATTAGCTATTATCGGTTTACTTAAAATCGAAGTTGGAGTGTTGTTAAGTGTAATTATCCTTTTTCTCGCAAAAGTAATTACTCCTTCAGAGGCATATAAATCAATCCATTGGCAGGTTATCATTGTTATTGCTGCATTTTTACCGATGGGAGCGGCTATTTCAAAAACCGGTATGGATGTAATCATAGGAGGTTCAATAGAGAGATTTATTAGTTTTTTCCCTTCAGAAATACTCCCTTTTATATTATTAGCTGTTATTTATTTTCTAACAATGGTTTTAACAGAGATAGCTTCGAATGCGGCTACAGCAATTATCATGACCCCAATTACCTTATCTTTATCTTCTGCTTTCAGTTATGATCCTAAACCCTTTATTTTTGCAGTTTGTTTTGCAGCATCAGCATCGTTTATAACTCCTGTTGGTTATCAAACCAATTTGATGGTGTTTGGACCAGGTGGATATAAATATTCTGACTACATTAAAGTTGGACTCCCCTTGGGTCTAATTCTTTGGATTGTTTCAGTAATTATGATTCCCATGATATGGCCGTTTTAGGATGGTTTGGTTTGAAAAAAATAATGCAATTTCAAAATCTTTTGAATTTGAAAATTATTCTCAAAGTATAGACTTTATAAATTCAGTTGCAGTGCTTGCTGAAAAGGAAAATCATCATCCCGACATTTTAATTGAATATTGTAAAGTAACAATTACTCTTTCAACTCATGATGTAGGGGGAATTACAGCAAAAGATTATAATCTTGCAAAACTCATTGATCATATAAAAGTTCTGTGATTTATCTTATTTTAGTTTCGATTTTGTGGTCATTTTCTTTTGGAATTATAAAATATGGTTTAGGTGATGTTAACCCG
>JALRJJ010000006.1 GCA_023255095.1 bacterium | reverse complement strand
CTTTTAGAGACCATTAACTATATCGAACACTACGGGCTCGTTCGTGAGCTCAAAGCTTCGCGATACGAAAGGGTGACCCCGGCTCACTCATGGAACTCAAATCATGTGATTGGGCGGATGGTACTTTATGAATTGACTCGGCATAGCGATCACCATCACAGAGCTTCTAAGAAATATCAGGTGCTTGAAAGTATAGAAGAGAGTCCGCAGCTTCCGTTCGGATATACCACCTCAATGGTCATAGCCATGGTTCCGCCGGTATGGTTTGCCCTTATGAACAAAAGACTCAACCGCATTCAAATGTAAATCTTGATTCAATGACAAAACTCTATTCCGTTCTGTTTTCAGAACATGTTCTGAAAAAATTCGAGCGGATAACGCTCATTGCTTCCATTGTAGGTTTTTTAATTCATCTACTTTTTGTGGGTCTTTTCAATGTGGGATGGATTGACTTCGATGATCCTTCATTGTTTTTGAATCCTGTAAATGCCATATATACTCCGTTCTCATTCATATTGATTTATGAGATTTATATTCTGATTTACTACCTGCCAAGATCTTTTACTACCTCTCTTCTAAAACAGTTTGAAATCATTGCTCTTGTTCTCATTAGGCGGATTTTTGGCGACATTACCAAAATCGATTTTTCAATCGCAACCTTGAGCGATCAAGTGGTGATTCAGTTATTTGTAGACTTGTTTTCTGTTTTGGCACTCTTGACCATTATTCTGTTTTTTGCGCGAATCAGCAGATTATTGAAAAAGCTGAAACCATCCTCGGCAGATGAGAGTTTTAAACAGTACAAGAAGCAACTAGCAGCTGGTCTTATTCTAATCATAATCGCTATTAGCGGAATACACCTTGCTGACTATTTTGCATTTACTTTTTCAGGTACACATCTATTTAGGGGGATGGAGAACAACCTAAATGCAATCTTTTACAAAGACTTTTTTACCGTACTTATTTTATCTGATGTTTTGTTGCTGTTGCTTTCCTACGGACTTACTAAAGAGAATTTCAAGTTGCTTCGCAATACAGGCTTTGTAATCTCTACAATACTCATCCGTATTTCATTTAGCACCCAGGGAATTTACAATTCTGTTTTCATTTTAACAGGAGCGCTTTTTGGTCTTTGTATCTTAAAGATCTATCAAGTTTTTGTCAAAGGCGATCTAAGTGACTAAAACTTGGACCTACCTATTTCTTTTTAAAGATGAGATAGAGCTGTTGTGAAGTGAAAGTATTGGTTGAGTACTCCTCAAATTGCATATCGGAGCGCGAAAGGTTTATTCCGAAAAATTCTGCTCCGTATTGACTAAAAACATTTTGATCAATAATACTTTTTTGACCGGCAAAGCGGTATCCGTACCGTTCAAAAAATGCAATGAGTCTATCGGTATCTCCTGCGTTAAGCGGAACATTGTGATCGATGATGCTGCACTGGTTGTTCCATTTTTCTTTGATTTTTTTGGTCGCGAAGAGCTTGATCTCACCCTTGTCGTAATACATACTTCTGTAGCGTCCAAGTGTGTTGATATCAGAAACTGCGATAGTTTTACTTTCTAATTTTTGGATATCTATAGGAGCTTCGTTATCTCGAAGAATTAATTGAGAATTTGCACTTAAGAAAGTGCTAATGAATATTGCGATAAAAACCTTATTCAAAAAAAAGAAATATTAGTTAGGGCAGGTGCCTTCAGAATAATTAGTTACACCTCCATAGTTTAATGCGACACATTTATTGCTGTAAGTAACACCATCACATCCGCATACTGGCATATATTCTTTGGTGCACGGGGTATTACTATTTACAGATTCAACGTCAACACATGACAAATCAGATGAGCCCTTTTCAAATATGTAAGAAATTTCATCATCTGCAATCTCTGGATTATCTAGATATGTAATAGATAGTAGATTATTTTTAAGGCTTAAGCGATACTCGCGGTCAGTTCCTTCCATAGCTAGTATACTGTCCTGAATGGAAAAATTTAAGGCCTTATTTAAATCTGAAATTCCCCAGGCGTTTTGAGAAGGTCCATTACTAAGAAGTTTTCCTTTCTCTTGATCTATCCAAAGTTGATTTAAAGAAAAATTAGTATTACCAAAAAAACAATAACAACTAACATTTTTTAAAATCCATTGTCCTTCTAGACTTTCTATATATTGCTGTTTGTCGACATTACATGAAGCAAGAAGTGCAAAACTTGCGTAAATTAAATATTTTAATGCTGATCTCATATATTGAAATTTTCTCCTACAAATTTAAAAAGACCTTTTTCAGCTTTGATGACTAGATCTGGGAATTTCTCAGTGACCTTCCAAACGCATCCATTTATAGTTTTAGGATGAAAATCAGGATAGGCCTCCTCTAACATTTTATTCAGTTGAGTCCACTGAATACCTTCCGGGTGAGCCTTCAATAGATCAAAGATTTTAAGATAAATTTTTCCCGTTATTGTGCTAGTGTTCATTAGGTATATTGTTATTCCAATATCAGCGGCTAATTTAGTTATTCGAACAGCAGAATTTAACAAAAACTCGATCTGGGCCAACCTTCAATCATTTTATTTATAGCATTTATTAAAATGAATATTAAGCCGAGATAAATTCTATGGTTCGCGGCTTATTTTATTTTATAACTTTCGAAATAAATTTCTTATTCAATTTAATATGTTAAAGAGATTCTCGCTTTTCGTTGGAATTTCATTATTGATATTTCAACTGGGTTGTTCTACCTCAAAAAACTCCATAGAATCAACTAATGAAAACAAGCCTGAATGGTTTAATATTTCTGCCTCAACAGATCTAAGCGCAGTAGGTAATTTTTCAACTGGAAATGGTTACGTGGGTAATTTTTCGATGAATATTCGAGTTAGAGCTCAAAAATTAACAGATGGTGAAGGGTATAAAGTTCTGCAGGTTCAAGTGAAGAATGGGATGAGTTGGGCTCGTGTGTATTTTAGGGGTGTAACAGAACAAGGGAATATTTACAAGTATGACTTTGGTGGACAGACGTACTATTTTAGCTTGTGATTTTAAAGCGCGTTCTTATCTGAGCAATAATTTCCTCAATTATAATATAGGTAAAACAAAAGAGCCCATCTTTTCGGATGGGCTCTTTACTTTCGAAGTACTAAACTAGTTAGAGCTAGCTTCAGTTGCAGTTTCTTCACTGGTCTCTTCTGAAATGACCTCTTCAGTAGCTTCCCATTCAGTTTCTGTGCTAACTGATGTTGAATCAATTACCTCAACTTGAATTTCTTGAGCCTCTTGTACTCCTTCTGTAGAAGGAGTAGTTGATTTGCCCGAGCATGCCACTGCACCAAATACAACGGCCATTATTAGAATTGTTTTTTTCATCTTTTTTGATATTTGCATTAAAAGCTTGCGAAAATAATTCAAAAATAATTGAGTTTATTAAAATTCAATGAAATTATTTTTGAGATCAACAAACTAGCAATCAGATGGTTGTAACCCAGGAGATACCTCGATTCGCTCGGTGTTCCTTTGGTACCTAACCTGAAAATACAAAAAGCTAATGCCCGCATTGAGCGGGCATTCTTTTGTCGTCTTCAGACACTCACTCAAGCAAGCTTGGCTCGTGCCTTAAAACGACAAAAGCCCATCCTTTCGGATGAGCTTTTTGTGCTTTAAGTGGTACCTCCAGGAATCGAACCAGGGACACATGGATTTTCAGTCCATTGCTCTACCAACTGAGCTAAACCCCCAAATGATCCAAAACTGGATCTTGGCATGGGCCATCCTGGACTTGAACCAGGGACCTCACCCTTATCAGGGGTGCGCTCTAACCACCTGAGCTAATGGCCCAGGAAGTGAACCCTCTATGGGGTGACCTAGACAACGTTTAGGAACTAAAAATCAATCGTTGTGCAGTCTTGCGACTCACAGGATTGAAGTTGACGGCTTCGCCAGTATCGGTACCAGATACTACGAAGAGGGCTTCCACGGACGGATGGCCGTATCTCATGCGAATCATGTTGCAGTTGCAATGGAAACAGACCCTACGGCTTGGATCTACAAAATCAAAAG
>JALRJJ010000139.1 GCA_023255095.1 bacterium | reverse complement strand
GCCTGAATTGAAGAAGCAATTTTACTTGCTGATGATTCAAAGGATAAATTAAAGATTTCCCCAATTGGAGAGTATCCAATAGGGGACATGATCACGATTTCATTGTGGTTAAGTTTTTCAATGATTGCCTCATGATTAATCTCCCTAATAACTCCCGTCTGTTCCATATCAACTCCATCAATAACTCCTCTAGGTTTTGCCATAAGAAAATTGCCAGATGAAATTTTCAACTCACTTTTAAAAATATTATTGTGATAAATGTTGGAAGATAAAGCTGCCTCAATTTTTGTCTTAACCAACCCATTAGCTTCAATAATATGAGGCATCATCTCTGCTGTTGTGATTCTTTGATGCTTATGAAATCTTGATTTAATATTATTTTTATCCAATCTTAAGTCGATAAAAGGCCTGATGCCATGAATTAGGATGATTTTAATACCTAAGGAGTGAAGTAGATTAATGTCCGTACATAAATTAACAAAAGAGTTACTCTCAAGGGCAAAACCGTCAAATGCAATAACGAAAATCTTATTTCTATAATGATGAATATATGGCGCAGCCGATCTAAAGGCTGATATAAAGTCGACACTTGATTGTCCCACTAAATTATCAATGGAGACTTTGAAGTAATTTGAATATTTCATTAGAACAGGCAAGGAAGGTTTCAGTTTTCCTTGTTCTATTTTCGAAAGATTGCCAGGATCTAAATCAAGCATTTGACTGAGGTTAGCAATAGTTAACTTTCTATCGGTTCTAAGTTGTTTAAGATTCATATTGTATATTTTACAATATTTATATTTAATTTTATATAAATATATGTAATTTATACAAAATTATTGGTTAAAGCTAATATCGCGCTTGCAATTGATAAGGAGGCGGTCTCAGTTCGCAATACCCTTTTACCTAAAGATAGTGATTTGAAACCAGCATTTTCCGCAATTTTGATTTCAGCTTCTGAAAAACCCCCTTCAGGTCCGATTAAAATGTGAAAACTTTTTTTATTTATTAAATCATTATTTCTTAAATTTGATAGTGAGTAATCTGTGTAGGGGTTCAAAATTAACTTACATGAATGATCATCTTCATTTGTTAACTTATTTAAACTAAGAATTGTTTCATGAATAGTTGGTATTTTTGACCGGCCACTCTGCTCGCATGCAGAGATAATTACTTTTTTCAGATGTTCAATTCTGCTTGATGTTTTGCTTTGAGGAATTTTAAAATTTACTCTTTCGGTATTAATTAAATAGAAATTTTTTATTCCTAGTTCTGTATTTTTTTGAAAAATAAAGTCAAGTTTATCTCGAGAGGTTACTGATTGCAGGATGCTGATATCAATATCTGCTTCACTAATATTGAGTTTTTTTTCATTTACAACAATCTTGACATTTTTTTTATCAATGACAGACACCTCACCATAATAATCATATCCATCACCATTAAATAATATGATCTTGTCTGATGGCTTTAATCGCAATGACTTAACCAGGTGCTTTGAGGCGTCTTCAGATAGATTGATTTGGCTATGTGCTGAAATTGTATCTGGATGGTAAAATCTATTCATCTTTAAAATTCAACAGGGAATTGATAGTGGTGAGCCTAACTACACCGGTCTGTAATTTTGGCTGGAAAGCAAAAACTTTTAAATTAGTATCAACCAATAATGAATTGATCAGCCTAGAGGATGCAATGGGGCCTAATGGTTTAT
>JALRJJ010000138.1 GCA_023255095.1 bacterium | reverse complement strand
CCAGTCATAGATCGCGTATTTGCTTTAGAAGAAAGTGTAGAGGCGTTTCAGTATCAAGAGACCAATAAACACTTTGGGAAAATTTGTTTGAAAATTTAATGATGTTAGGGCTCCTGCAGATAATCAATTGACCAAATGTTCTTGAGAACTTATTATGAGATGTGAGTTAAAGAAATAATTTTGGGACATCATCGCATTGAAAAAAATAATTTTTAGTCTAATTATCATTAGCTTGATAGGCCTTTCTGCATTCTTTTATTTAAAAAGTAACATGGATGAAATTGTTCGTAAGTATATAGTTGAACAAGTTTCGGAGGTCACTGACACGCGAGTTAAGCTTGATGCGGTAAAACTTGATTTTAAAGTGGGTGCCGGAAGTTTATTTAATTTTGAACAACCAAACCCCCCAGGCTTTCAGACCAAATATGCCTTTCATTTTGATCAAGCGGAATTAGATCTCGATCTTAAATCTATTTTTGATGAGGTCATTATTATCGAAAAAGTATTTATTAATGGAGCAGAAGTTGTCTATGAATACAGTGATGGCAAAACAAACTTTATTGAATTAAAAAATATTATTAATGCAAATATAAACAATAAACCTGTTGCTACTTCATCCTCAAAAACAGCTCAACCAGAACAAAAAGATAAGAAGAAAACTTATGCTAAACAATCAAAAAAAATAATAATCAAATCATTTGAAATGATAAATACTAAGGTTGAAGGGGCTGTTCCTTTTTCGTCAAGCCAAACGTTGTCTGTAACCCTGCCGAATATTCAATTAAATAATATTGGATCTAAAGAGGGCGGTGTGGAGACGGATCAGCTCATGGCGATCTTGATAGAGACTCTGGAAAAAGATTTAAAAAGATCAATCAACTTCAATAGCCTTGTTCGTGATCTTGAAAAAGACATCCAAAAAACGATTGAAAAAGAAACTGAAAAGATTATCAGCGATATTCAATCTGATATTGAAAACCTGGATCAGATAAAGGATCTGAAAAAGCTTAAAAAATTAAAAGATCTTTTTTAGGAATCAATGTATCGCTTCGTTTCTGAAGAGATGATTTTCGCCAACATAAAAATACCAATCAAGTTTGGAATAGCCATCAAGCCGTTCATAAGGTCTGCAAAATCCCATACTAATTTGAGACTGGCTGTTGCACCAAAAAATACAACAATTGAAAATATGATTCGATAGTATTTAACCACTTTGTCTTTGAATAAATATTCAATCGCTTTTTCACCATAAAAACTCCAACCAATCAGTGTGGAAAAGGCAAAAAAAGCAATACAAATTGCAACTAATGTGGAACCTACATCCCCAAGAGCTGTGTGCACACTTTGTGCTGTGAGGTCGCTTGCACTCACGGTGCCCAATGTCCATAAGTCTGTAGTTAAAATTGCCAGAGCAGTTAAAGTGCATATCACCACGGTATCAATAAAAGTTCCTGTCATGCTCACTAATGCTTGTCGAACTGGATTCTTTGTTTTAGCCGTTGCCGCAACAATTGGAGCTGAGCC
The DNA here is from genome assembly GCA_023255095.1 of bacterium. GTDB lineage: Bacteria > Fidelibacterota > Marinisomatia > Marinisomatales > Marinisomataceae > Marinisoma. Next base: position 594 of record JALRJJ010000138.1, on the reverse strand, counting down.
TTGTCCGGCTTCATTTGAAAATAAACCTCGGGCAATCCCGAATCTGATCGCTGCAGCTAGAGTGGCACCCACAAATCCTCCTGTTGCAGCATGATTAGAAAAAGCGTGAGAAAAAATAAGTCCAATCGCATGAGGCACTTGAGCGTGATTGATAATCAGAGTTAATACAATCACCCCGAAATATAAAAGAATCATAAGAGGTACAAAAAAAGAAGTGAATCGTCCAATAGATTGAATGCCACCCACAATCACAAGGCCAGTCAATACTGCAAGTATTAGCCCAGTAACTTCAATGGGGATGTTAAATACTTGTAAAAAAACACCAGCGGTTGCATTCGCTTGCACCATATTGCCGGCTCCAAACGATGCAATTAGAGTGAAAAAGGCAAAGGCGACCGCTAATTTGGGCATGTTTGCGCCTTTACTTAAATAGTACATAGGTCCACCGCGCATGCCATAAGGACCTTGGTCTCTATACTTAACCGCCAATAAAGCTTCCGCATACTTGGTTGCCATTCCTAATAAGCCTGTGAGCCACATCCAAAAAATTGCTCCTGGGCCACCTAGGGTAATTGCTGTAGCCTCGCCAACAAT
>JALRJJ010000101.1 GCA_023255095.1 bacterium | reverse complement strand
GAAGAAAGACTAAAGCAAACATTTGTTGATTTTATCCACCAAATACCTTTTTATAATGAAGTTTTTTTGTGCATTGATGACAAAAATATCAAATCAATACAAAAACTAATTGCTAGACCAATTATTACTTATGGATTTTCAAAAAAAGCTGACTATTATCCTGATAGGGTTGTAATAAAAAAAAATAAATCTTCATTTAGAGTAAATTCAATTTCAAAAAAAATTAGATCATTTTCAGTTGAAATTGATATGCCTGGTAGACATTACATTTTAAATACATTAGGTGCCATTGCCATAGCCTTATCCCTCAACATAAAACCTCTAGTTATTAGTAAAGCTCTAAAAAAATTTAAAGGGGTTTCTAGGCGATTTGATTTATATGAAAAATTTAAATTAGGAGAAAAAAACATTAACTTGATAGATGATTACGGTCATCATCCAACAGAAATAAAAGCTGTCTTAGATTCTATTAAGAAAGGATTCCCTGGGAAAAAAATAAATTTAGTTTTTCAACCTCACAGATATTCTAGAACTAAAGATTTGTTCGAACAGTTTGTTCAAATTTTAGCAACGGTGGACAGATTATTTTTATTTGAAATTTATGCGGCAGGAGAGCAAGCAATTGAAGGAATAAGCAGCCACGAATTAATAAAAAATATTAAAAATGAGAAGTATATACTTGATGATATGGCTAAAGCCCGATTATTGATTGAGGATAAGATTACGGACGATGAAATTCTTTTAGTGATGGGTGCTGGTTCGGTTGGAAATTGGGTAAAACATCAACTCTTGGGTGACATCGATGGATAAAGATGTAATTTATAGCGATGTGTCTATGAAAAAATATAATTCATGGCGTGTAGGAGGTCTTGCTGAAAATTATGTTGAAGTAAGCTCTGAGGAGGCGTTACAAAAAATATTTTCAATAAATAAAGTTAAAAAACCTATCACAGTCATCGGTGTTGGTTCCAACTTGCTTATTCGTGATGGTGGAATAAAAGGGACCGTAATTAATTTATCTCGAGGATTGAAAAGTATTTTTATAGATCAACATTTGATCTTTGCAGAATGCGGGATCTCATGCTCATCATTGGCAAGATTCTCAGCAAAAAATAACAAAAAAAATTGTGCATTTCTGGCTGGAATTCCCGGGTCTGTCGGCGGCGCACTTGCGATGAATGCCGGTTGCTATGGTGGTGAAATTTGGCAGTTTGTTTCCAAGGTAAAAATTATGAATCATGAAGGTGACATTCATATAAAAGATAAACAATCTTTCGAAATTGGATATAGAAGTGTAAAAAAGAAAGAAGATGAAATATTTATTGGTGCATGGTTTGATTTTCCATCAAAAGAAAATGATGATGAAAACGAAGAGCAGAAAATTGATGATTTACTTAAATTAAGAAGGAGTAGTCAGCCACTAAATTGGCCAACTGCTGGCTCAACATTTAGGAATCCAGAAAAAAATTTTGCTGCTAAATTAATTGAAGAAGTGGGATTAAAAGGTTACCAAATTGGAGATGCAAGAATATCCAATAAACATGCTAACTTTATTGAAAATATTGGAGACGCCACTGCTAAAGATATAGAGCAATTAATTTATCTTGCCCAAGAAAAAGTAGAGGAATTAAAAAAAATTCGTTTGCAATTAGAAGTAAAGATTATTGGAGAAAATATTGATTAAAAAAATTGCATTATTGAGTGGGGGTGATTCAGAAGAGAGAGATATTTCGATTAAAAGTGGATTGGCTGTATACCAAGCCCTAAAAAATTTAAATTATGAAGTATCTTTAATTGATCCTATAAATACAGATCTATGTACATTAGTTAATTATGATGCCGCTTTTATTTGCCTGCATGGAAAAAATGGAGAAGATGGGAAAATACAATCTTTACTTGAGTTATTAAAAGTTCCCTTCACTGGATCGGCATCAACAGCATCAATGCTTGCTATGAACAAGTTCTACTCAAAGTTAGTTTGGAATGATCATAAATTAAAAACTCCGAAATTTCTTATACTTAATAAAACCAATCTAGATTATAAAAAAATAATTACA
>JALRJJ010000017.1 GCA_023255095.1 bacterium | reverse complement strand
GGTCAAAATAGAGGACTTTTTGGAATTAAAGCCCTAACGAGATTAGGTCCAGTTGATATTACTAGCATTGCTTCATTAGAAAAAACGCAAAAAGAAACCCAGAAGTATAAGGGGTCCTCAGAGCTTAAAGCAACTCAAATTCCTGATTATGATTATAGAAAAAATTTATACTTCTTTGTTCACGAATGGTTTAGAAGTGGAGCAGAATTTCAAAGTGAAAGTGGATTTGGAGTCTCAATACCATCTTACTATCCTTTAGTTTCAGGTTTGCACCCTATTGGTAATGTAGTAATTAGAAATCTGGAATTATATAAAATTGATACATCAAATAATCCTCAAGCAGATCCTGGAACGGCTTATATAGATCCTCTTGATTTATCAGCTTATACGAACGACAACAAGGAGGGCTCATTCATCAAACTAGAAAGGGGTATTGATTACTCTGTTAATGAAGATTTAGGTTTTGTTCGAATGCAGTCTTCTCTCCAAAATGAAATTCTTGCCGCACACTTTGAAATAGTTGATAGAGAATCTGGGCAATTGATCGTTGAAATTGGATCGGGAATAAATGAATCAAGCTCTTCATTAGTTTTGAAAATGATTAAAGCTCAATCATCTCATCCGAACCACCCGACTTGGGATTTAATGTTTAAAAATGTTTATTCTTTGGGCTCTTTAAATATTGACCCTACCAATCTAAAAGTTACCATAGTAGACAATTTGATTACTCCAGTAAGCGACAGAACAGAAACTGGAAAGACATATCTCCATCTTTTTGGTTTAGATAATTTAAACTCTGCAGGAGAAATAGCTCCCGATGAAAATATAGATTACAATAATCCAAATATTATCAATTTACAAACTGGAGAAATTCATTTACCGTCTTTACTACCTTTTGTTTCTGATGACAAGCTTTCAGGTGGAAACTCGAATGAAGAATTGAAAGGTATTTTAAGAGATGGAGAAATGTATATTTCAACGAATCGATCCGATTTTACGGGGGATTCTCGCTTTACATTGAATGTAGAATATACCTCACCCAAGTCTGTTATAAACTTAGGATTTACTTTAGTTGAGGGCAGTGAAGAACTTTATTATAATGGGGAAAAATTGCAAAAAGGACGCGATTATCAAGTGGATTATTTTTCTGGGATGATTATGATTCTTAAAAATATTGACCCAGAAGGAGAGCTCGATATTTCTTATGATAAACATGAGCTAGTTACTTTTGATCGAAAACTGATGATTGGATCTAGAGCTCAAATTGATTTTAATGATGATTCATTTCTTGGGATGACAGCCCTTTATTACAATCAGGATATTGTTAATAAAAAAGTTGAAGTTGGCTATGAGCCAATTAATAACTTTATATGGGACCTAAACGGAAGATATCAACAAGATTTTGAAAAATTTTCCAAAAGCATTAACGATTTGCCTTTTGTGAATTCAGAGAAGTTGTCTGGGTTTACGCTGGAGGGAGAATTTGCACAAGTTCTTCCCAACCCCAATTCAATTTCGAGCCCAGGAACTGGAGATAATAACGGGGTTGCATATATTGATGATTTTGAGGGATCTAAAAGAGTAACAAACCCTTCAATCTTAAGAAGATTTTGGCATATTTCATCTGCTCCTATTAATGCAGAAACTATGTATGAATTTAAACAGGAAAACCGAATGAGAATGTTCTGGTATAACCCCTATGCTCAAGTTCTTACAAATAGCATTTGGCCAAATGTTTCAACGTCTCAAAGAGCGCAAAACTTAACCACCGATGTATTAGTATTGAATGTTGAGCCAAAACTATCTCAACAAGAAGCACAAAGTGACTCTTTATGGGCAGGCATTATTTCTCCAATGTTTGTGGGAGACTATGATCAAACCAAAACAAAATTTTTTGAAATCTGGTTAAGAGGAGAGATGGGGAATTTAACTATCGATTTAGGAAAAATAAGTGAAGATTATGATGGTAACTCGAAACTAAACGACGAAGATGTTCCTGAGGCGGGTTTAGCATTGGGTAATGGTTTTCTAGAGGAAAATGAAGATACTGGATTAGATGGGTGTTTCGATGAATATGAAAATGGCTGGGGACAATGTTTAGATACAGACGGACCAACTTATTTAGAATATTTTGCTAGCGGGGAAACGATACTAATTAATGCATTTTCTGATACTGATGCCTCTGACCCCAATGGTGATAATTGGGATTATATTGAGGGGAGTAATGATTATTCAATGGTCAACGGAACAGAGGGGAATGGAACAGGAGTTAGGATCCAGGCAGGAGGAAAATATCCAGACTCTGAAGATTTGGATAATTCTGGCTTCTTAGATAGAACCAATTCATTTTATTCCAAAACTATTTCACTATCAGACTCAACTTATGTTGCAGGACGAACTGAATTTAATGGTCAAAAAACCGGCTGGAAATTAATTCGCATTCCAATCAGCCATTTTGATCATATTAACGATGTTTCATTAAGCGAAATTAAATATTTGAGATTGGCTATAAGTGGAATTACTGAAGCATCAAAATTAGAAGTTGCGAAAGTAGAACTGGTAGGTAACTCATGGGAAGAAGTTGGGACTTCATTAGTAGATTATAACAATTATACTCTTCAAGATAGTACTTTTGTAGTTACAGTAATAAACGACGAAGACAATCCAGACTACATACCACCTAAAGGAGTTTTTGGAGAGTATGATGAGATAAATCAAATTTTATCTAAAGAGCAATCATTGGTTTTAAAGTTTGACAATTTGCAACCTAACTATAAAGGGGCGGCTAAAAAAATTATTACTCTTGATCCAAAAAGAGGACAAAGCTATTTAATGTACGATTTAATGAAAATGTTTATTTATGGGAACAGTGAATTTTCAAGTATTGATGAATCTGATTTAGATGATTCAATGTCAAATTCATCCATATCGATAGCGGTATTCGCGACTTGGACAGGGAGGTCATCGAAAGAATCATCGTACTCGTCCTCGTATTCCAAATCGAGTATTGCCGTCAACACTCGATGATCATCCGCA
>JALRJJ010000011.1 GCA_023255095.1 bacterium | reverse complement strand
GTGGATTCTTTGCTGAAAAAAGAAATGGATTTTTGCAGAAAAGAAAATCGCCCCCATGGTATTTTTACTGAAAATGGTTTAGATATTAAACCTTTTCATCATCCAGACATTGAAAAATGGCAAAATGCCTTCCATGGAATTCAATATCTGGATGAAAAACACAACTTTCTATTGTATGGAGGAGTTGATGATATCATGGTGGATGAAAAAGATCAACTTGTGGTGATTGATTTTAAAGCTACCGCCAAAACTTCGGAGATTGTGAATCCTTCTGATGTTTATGATAATGGCGAGGGCTATAAAAGGCAATTAGAAATTTACAGCTGGTTATTACAACAAAATGGTTTCCCAGTTTCAGAGCTCGGATATTTACTTTACTATAATGGAGACGCTGGTCAGCCTCACCTAGGAACAAAAATGGTTTTTCGTCGATCACTAGTTTCATTTAATTTGGATACTAGTTGGATAAACCCGCTCATAGCTGAAATGTATCACTGCTTGCAACAAGAAGAAATCCCTTCTTATAATGCAGAATGTCATCAATGTATTTATTTGGACGCAGTTGAAAGACTAGATTTTTAGCCCTTTTTAACTGGCAAATAAATAAGATAACAATATGGGATAAATATCATTTCAATCCAGAAAATATACCATGGCCAGACTGTAGTTGGCAAAAGAGGATTGTAAACTAATAAAGCTGGTGCTTCCCTTAAAAAAAAGAAATTTTCTCCAGTCAAATAATTATAGATAAAGATAGGAACAATCAACAGGTTCAAAACTTTGAAGGCAAAAAAGATTGATTCTTTGGTGCAACGCATTTGGAACGCTGAGAGACACCAGGCAAGATTTAAGATAATAATACTATGTTGAAAATGTGCTGTAAGATTGCTCGATATATTGTATATCGTATCTGCTCCAGGAGTAACAATCCCCATAAAGGCACCCGACATTCCAAAAAAGTAAGCGATATAAAAGTAAGACTCTTTTTTTGTGTACATTGCTAATAAAGAAGCAAAATAAGCGAAATGACAGGGATGTAAGGGAAGTTCTTTGGTTAGCGAAAAATCATAAAGCCCTCTGGAAGAATCATAGATTCTTAGTCCAAAGTCGAAAATTTCTTGTCCTAAACTGAGAAAAATTAGAAGCCAAGTGAATGATTTGATTTGTTGATCATTGGCTTTTTGGCCGAAAAAATATACCCCTATCCAAACCAAGAACATGATTAGCGTAATAATGTAGTGATGAGTTAAATATTCTGGATACATTATTTCATTCCACTTGGTTTTTGGTACATATAGATAATATCAATTTCGTTTGACCTAGACATGCTCCCAGGATTTAAACCTAATTCTCCCTCCGGTATGCGGTGGTTTAAATCTCTATAGTAGTTGACCCATATAGGAAAAAATTCTTTACTTGAAGGTTGTTTAAAGGTCATGGGCTGAACTGAGAAAATGGTATTGGAAGCATCTGCATATTTCAATCCTTCATAAATGATTTCAGAACAATAATAAGAATCATTTTCTAAACTATAAATGAAATCATAGGGTTTCCCTAAAAGTGTTTCAATAAAATTTAATGCTGGTCCAATCAAGGATTGATGCTCATTTTTTAATCTTCCTATAAGTACTTTCGGACTACGATCTAAAAATTCTTTCAATGAAATTTCCTCCACTTCATTACCAATGGACTCAATAACAATAATATCTTGCAAATTTGGACCAACAGAACTAATAATAGCGCAATGCGAAAGATTCGCATTTTGATATCCAACGGTTACTGCTTCAATAGCATCGCAAGGTGGGCCACAATCTAAATCTTGAAAAAGAAGATCACCTCTTTCAAATTGGAATTCAGATGGTACTTCTCTAAAGAATAGGTTAAGGTACAGCAAGAAAAACCCCGCCATTCCAATAAAAAAGACGTTTCGGGTTATCATTTAGGTTGATCTAAAATAACGATTTCTTTCCCTGTGTATTCATACCGATCAGGGTCGGGCCAGGCTTTTGCCACGTCATGCCAATTATCAGACATTCCAAATTCAGTCTTTCTTTTTTCCATAGCATTTTGGTAATCTTGTTCAGAGTTGAACCAAAGTTCTGCCATTCCGCAGCATCCATTTTCAATATCTTCTTCGAAAAAAGTGAGAACATATTTTAATGGTTGCAGTACTTTGACCATATGAGGAGCATGGATATTTTCCCAATGATCAAAAAAATTTGATCGCTTAATTCCTGTTCTGTTTTGTATAAAAAGTATTTTTTTTACCATGAGTATCTTTCCTCCGTATCTAAAGATACCATCTTTTTTTTATTTACAACAATTATATTTGATGCTACATTGGTTTCTCAGGCAAAAAAAAGGATAAAGATGAAAAAATATTTTTTAATCTTACTTTCTCTTACTATAGCATTGAATGCCCAAGTAAATGAAGATAAGTTCAAACAATTAAATGAAGATATCACGACTCCTAATACCTATCGTACAGCTGCTGGATATCCAGGCCATGAGTATTGGCAACAAGAAGCTGATTATGATATGGAATTGACTTTAGATGATGAAAATCAAAGATTATATGGAGAAGAAACAATTACCTTTCATAATAATTCTCCAGATCAGTTAAACTATCTTTGGATGCAGTTAGATCAAAATGTGCGCGCCTTAGATTCGGATACTTATAAAGTTCAATCTACAGGCAATCTTTCTGCTCAAAGAGGAAATGAAAAGATGGTGATAGGCGAATCTATTTCTATGCGTGATTTGCAAAACTTTTATAGAGATTTTGACGGCGGATTCAAAATAGAACATGTTAAAGATTCTTATAATCGAGATATTCCGTATGTCATCAATCGCACCATGATGCGTATTGATGTACCCAAACCGATTAAACCAGGAGAATCCTATCGATTTAAAATAAAATGGTGGTATAATATTAATGATCATATCAAGGATGGTGGACGTTCAGGTTATGAATATTTTGAAGAAGACGATAATTATATTTATACCATTTCTCAATTTTTTCCAAGAATGTGTATGTACAACGATGTTTATGGTTGGCAAAACAAACAATTCTTAGGAAGAGGAGAATTCACTCTAATCTTCGGGGATTACGATGTAAAAATTACGGTTCCAGAAGATTTTGTATTAGGTGCCACTGGAGTTCTTCAAAATCCAATGCAGGTTTTAACTAGAGAACAAATGTCCAGATTGGATGAAGCAGAGACTGCCTCAGAGCCAATAGAAATTGTTACAGCTGAGGAGGCTCTTGAAAATGAACAAGAAAAATCAGATGCTACCAAAACTTGGCATTTCAAAGCAGAAAACGTAAGAGATTATGCCTTTGCAACTTCTAGAAAATATATTTGGGATGCAATGGGTGTTAAAATCGGTGATCGCACTGTTATGGCAATGTCTTATTATCCTAATGAGGCAAATCCACTCTGGGGACAATACTCAACTAAGAGCGTTGCTCATACACTTGAATACTATTCAAATTATACCTTTGATTATCCATACCCTGTAGCTATTTCAGCGCATATTGATCGAATGGGGATGGAATACCCAATGCTATCTTTTAATGGTTATCGACCTGAAGAAGATGGAACATATTCAGAATGGACGAAGAGAGGTTTAATAGGGGTTATTATTCATGAAGTAGGCCACAATTGGTTCCCAATGATTGTTAATTCTGATGAAAGACAGTGGACTTGGATGGATGAAGGTCTAAATTCTTTTATGGATGAATTAGCGGGAAGAGCCTGGGATAGAGAATTATTTCATCCAACTCGCAGCATCCAATATATTGTTAATTACATGAAGGGTGATAAATCAAACATTATGCCAATTATGACTAATTCCGAATCGATTTATCAATTTGGTCCTAATGCATACGGAAAACCAGCGTTAGCTCTGAATATTTTAAGAGATACAATTATGGGTAGAGAGCTATTCGATTTTGCATTTAAAGAATATTCAAGAACTTGGATGTTTAAGCACCCAACCCCAACAGATTTCTTTAGAATTATGGAGAATGCTTCTGGAACCGATTTAGATTGGTTCTGGAGAGGTTGGTTTTTTAGTAACGACCATGTAGATATTTCGATTGAATCTGTGGATTGGTTTAAATTGGAACTAGATCCAAGAGAGCAACAGTCTGCAGAAAAGAGCGCTCAAGAAGAAGCAAAAAATAATACTAGAACTGCTATCTTAGATTTAGAAGATATTGATCAAACCTACGCAGAGCGAGACCCAGATACCCGTGATTTTTATGATACTTATGATCCGTACGAAGTCTCAGAAAAAGATATTGAAAAATATGAGACTTTTTTAAATGATTTATCTGATGAAGAAAGATCTTTGGTTACACGTGATGATAATTTTTATCATATTACATTCAAAAATATTGGCGGTCTAGTAATGCCACTTATTTTTGAAATGGTTTACGAAGACGATACTAGCGATATCATCAAAATTCCTGTAGAAATATGGAGATTTAATAGAGATACAGTATCCAAAGTCTTCAGAACAGAAAAACCTGTAAAAGAGATAATTTTTGATTCAAAGAATGAACTGGCGGATACTGATAAGTCCAATAATTACTGGCCACATCGAAAAACTCCTACGTTATTTGAAGTCTATAAAAGAGAATCAAGCGGATGGGGTGGATCTGAAAATCCAATGCAAAAAGCTCGCAAAAAGAAAGAAGAAACAGAAAGTTCTTCAGAAGAATAACAATGTTTCGTTGGTTAGTCTATTTATGCGCAACAACTCAGATTGTTGCGCATCAGTTTCATTTAACTACATCTGAAATTCATTATCGATCAACTGATCAGCGTCTTGAAATATCTATACAAATTTTTACGCATGATATTGATGTATTATTAAAAAATGCTAATATAAGTACGTCAGATTTAGGAGCTGACAATGAGAAGTCTCAAATTAATCAATATTTAGTCGATTATTTTTCTGATAATTTTATAGTATCAGACTATTATTGGAGTTTTTTAGGTAAAAAAGTAGAAGGAGAGTTTGTAATAATTTTTCTTGAGATTGAAAATTTTAATCCCAGAAAGCAAATTTCAATTTTAAACTCTGCATTTATGGAGATGTATAATAACCAGCGAAATATTATTAACTTATACCATCAACAAAGTGTTCAGTCAGCAACCTTAACTACTGCACAACCTGTTTTTCAGTTTAATCTTTAAGGATTATTTTTTTCCCTATCAACCAAATTGATACTGCTGAGATCATCATTAAAATACAAAGTAGTTGACCCATACTTAAGTTCAATAATATAAAACCAAGATGAGAATCGGGTTCACGATAGAATTCAATAAAGAATCTAAAAAAACCATATCCAAAAACATACAACCCGCTATTCCATCCTAAAAATGAAGAATTCTGTAGATTTTTTATAATGAAGTAGAGAATTATCCCTTCAAAAAAAGCCTCATATAATTGAGATGGATGCCTGAGAAGGAATGAACCACTATTAGGAAAAATCATTCCTATTGAAGCTTCAGTAACTCTCCCGTAGAGTTCTCCATTGATAAAGTTTCCAATTCTCCCAAAAAAATAACCCAATGGAATGAGTGGAGTTAAAAAATCGGCTAACTGGAATAAGTGTAAACTCATTTTTTTAGCATATAAATAAATAGCTACTACTACCCCTAAGACTCCTCCATGATAGGACATTCCTGCAATGCCAGTAAATACCCATTGACCATTTTGATTAGCAAAAGGGATCAAAATTTCTAATGGATTTGAAAAATAATAGTCAAAGTTATAAAAGAAAACGTACCCAAGCCTTCCCCCAAGCAAGACTCCAATAAAACACCAAGTTAATAAATCTTCGAATTGGTTGAGATTTAAAAGGCGAAATTTATTGTTTTGTATTTGTTGTTTTCCTAAGAGGAAAACTACCAGAAAAGCCACTAAATACATGGTAGAATACCAATAAATGGATAGTGGACCTATTTGCAGTAAAATTGGATCCATTTTTGAAGGTAATGATTGCCACCAATTTGAAAAATTCATCTTGTAAAATACAAAAAATACTTTGCAAGCTAAAAAAAAATATATAACCTAACATATTATGATTCTATCAGGCAAAGAAATAGCAAAACGAAATGGTATAGATTTAGTTATTGATCCATTTAATGAGAATCAACTCAATCCAAACAGCTATAATTTGACTCTTCATAATGAATTGCTTGTCTACGACAAACCTATCCTAGATATGAAAGAAAATAATTCTGCTTCTAAAATTATCATTCCTGATGAAGGACTGGTTCTTGAAAAAAACAAATTATATTTAGGTCGAACTATTGAGTATACTGAAACCAACAGTTTGGTTCCAATGCTTGAAGGACGTTCTTCAATTGGTCGTTTAGGATTATTCGTACATGTTACTGCTGGATTCGGAGATGTTGGATTCAAAGGGTTTTGGACTTTAGAAATTTTTTGCGTACAACCAATTAGAATCTATGCAGGTGTAGAAATTTGTCAGTTATTTTATCATACAATTGATGGCGATTTTGATACATATAGTAAGGGCAAATATCAAAAAAATTCTGGAATACAAACAAGCAAGCTTTATGAGGAATTTAATGAGGATTAAAACCCTTTTAGCTACCCCAATCATATTAATTATAAAGTTATATCAAATAATAATTTCTCCATTATTAGGAAGCAATTGTCGCTACCAGCCAACCTGTTCACAGTATAGCGTTCAAGCCTTAGAGCAATGGGGAATTTTTTATGGACTATTTTTATCCCTTAAAAGAATTGTGCGTTGTCATCCATGGGGTGATTCTGGCTATGATCCGGTCCCACCAAAATCAAAAATATGAATGAAATTATCTCAAGTTTAGAATCCTTTATTTCCAGTAGCTTTACTTATACAGCTATTTTCATCTTAGGTATGTTTCATGCTCTAGAACCGGGTCATGGAAAAACATTAATCATTACTTACTTATCAGGAGGGTCTACAAGATTTTGGGGATCTTTTCAATTGATTATTGGTTTAATTTTAACCCATTTTTTACTTTTTTCTGCCTTGGCTTATTTAATCACTATTGGCGGTGAACAATTCCCAGCTGTACAGATATTGGGTCCTATCTTAATTATTGGCTTAGGGATTTATCTTTTTTATCGTTCATTTTTTGAAACTAGACATGAAAATGAAGAAGAGTGTTCCGATCCAGCCCATTTTCACTTCAATGATTCTAAATTTTCGAATCCATTTATAACCGGATTAATTGCTGGATTGATTCCATGCCCATCAGCGATTGCAGTAATTTTAATTTCTGCTAATCAGTTCAGTCAAAACAGCTTTTCTCTCTATTCTTATATCTTTATATATGTGCTTGGAATTGCTTTGACTTTAACAAGTATCATGGCATTGTTTTTAATTTTTAAAGATAGATTTTCTAATCAATTAAATCGGGTCAATTCTAAGTTTAATACAAATCTAATAGCCGCAGTGATTATTATTGTTATTGGAATCTTGTATTTATTTATGAGTTTGTCAGGCGCCGAACATACACATTAGTCATGTTCAATCAGAACAAACTGTTCTGGTGAATAGCCAAAAGATTTTAAATCTTCAAGAATATTCTCATAAACATTTAAATCCATTTTTTTTTCTCGTGACATGATCCACCCCATTTTATTTTTTGGGTAACCTACAACCATATACTTATAAGAATCATCTAGAAGGATAATTTTAAAGGGAAATTTCATCAAAGGAATATAGGGTTTAGTCATTTGAATTTTCCATTCAGCATTGGATTTTTTATCGACAATTGTTCCTTTTTGTTTTATCATTTTTTTAGAACCGTCTTTTTCAGCTTCATAGGTGATATCAATTGAACCATCTTGAAGTAATTTATATGTATCTGAAGCATTCTTCGCGCCGCTTTCAATGCGATTTGGAACAATTGAAATCACAAACCATTTTCCCATAAATTGATTGATGTCAACATATTCCACTGTTTTCATCTCATCATTTTTTTGAGAGAAAATGAATGAAATCAACAGGAAAATAGCAATGATAGTTTTCATTTTAGATAGAGATACCAATTTTTTTATACAAAAGATTTAAACTGAAATATAAGACAACCATAATGGCTAATGAAAGGAAAATGCTCAATCCAAAACCTAAATCTTTTTTTAGTAACCAAGGGAAAATGATAAAAAAAGAAAGAGAGGGAAAAATCATTAAAAAGATATTTTGTGAAAAGGATACTATTCTATCAATATCTTTGGTTTCAATATAGAGCCATGTTATTGATAATAACGATGCCATAGGTAGGGAGATTATAATCGCTCCTAGTAATGTATTTTTCTTTGCTATTTCGGAAGCAAGAAAAATAATAAGAGCTGAAACCACTATTTTAATAAAATTGAACATTATTTTTCCTTTAACTAATTTAAAAGGTTTGCAAATTAATGGATATAAATAATGTAATAATAGGATTTGTGTTAGCTACTTTGGCTGGTTTAAGTACTGGTATTGGTAGCTTAATGGGAATTTTTTCTAAATTAGACAACACTCGCTTTCTTTCTCTTTCACTTGGATTTTCTGCCGGGGTTATGATTTATGTCTCTTTTGTAGAGCTATTGCAATTATCATTTAATTCTTTGAATGAAATTTTCGGTTTTCGATTTGGTGCTTTGGTGTCAGTTACAGCTTTTATTATGGCAATCTTAATTATGTTATTTATTGACCAGCTTTTTGATAATCGATCAATTGGAGATTTTGTTTCAAGCTCCACAAAAAATAAAAAACAGGGACATTTATTAAGAACTGGAATCTTTTCTGCACTTGCACTTGCTATTCATAATTTCCCTGAAGGATTCGCCACTTTTACAGCTGCTCTTTATGATCCTGCAATTGGGGTAACACTTGCGATTGCAATTGCAATTCACAATATCCCTGAAGGAATCGCAGTTGCAGTACCGATTTATTTTGCAACTAAAAGCAAAAAGAAAGCGTTTTGGATATCTCTATTATCTGGGATTGCAGAGCCGATAGGCGCATTGATGGGATACTTAATTTTCAGAAGTTTTATCAATGAAGCAGTTTTTGGCATTACATTCGCTTTTTGTGCTGGTATCATGGTGTACGTTGCTTTGAACGAACAACTGCCCGTCTCCAGAGAATATGGAAAGCCAAGCGATCCGATTATTGGTGTTTCTGTTGGAATGATTGTGATGGCGGTAAGCCTAATTTTAATGAATACCGCTTAATTGACTTAGAGAAGTTTAGTAATCTCTTCAGACATTGGCTTAATTTTTGAATCAAAGAAAGCAATCAAATTACCTTCTTCATCTATCAAATATTTGCAAAAGTTCCATGTAGGTTTTTGGTTATTCCAGCCATTTGATTTAGAATTTGTAAGCCACTGATAAACTGGACTTTGTTTTCTGCCTTTTGTCGTAATTTTTTCTGACATTGGGAAGGTGACACCATAATTAGTTTCACAAAATTCTGCAATTTCTGAATTGCTACCACTTTCTTGAAATAAAAAGTCATTTGCAGGAAAACCAATGATAACTAGTTTATCTCCATACAGCTCGTATAGTTTTTGTAAACCTTCATATTGATAAGTGTATCCACATCGAGAAGCTACATTGACAATCA
>JALRJJ010000080.1 GCA_023255095.1 bacterium | reverse complement strand
CATCAGGCCTAAAGGATCTTATTCTCTTGACTACGTCTGAGAGCACAGTGTCTTTATTCCAAATTCTCAAGGTCTCTTCTGGGGTTTTTGAATATCCAAAATCATTAGCTCGGGTGAAAAATTGTTGTCCGCCATCAATGCCCCTCGCCGCCAATAGCTCTTGGGTTCTGAGCACACCCAACAATTCTCTAATTTCTGTACCTATTAGGTTTTGACCTCCATCTCCTCGGGTTAACGACAAATAAGCAGTGGTAGCATGAGTATTATGCGTGAGATACGAGATGAGTCTAGTGTTTTCATCATCCGGATGCGCAGCAACATACAATACATTACCCAAAAAATTTAACCGCTGAAGATCCTGAAAAATCTCCGAGCTACTCTTTGGCTTAAAATCTTGAGCAGCAGTATAACTTACTACACACAGTAGCAATACGTTTAAAAATATAGGCCGTAATGATGTCTTCATCTCTCTTTTAGCAAACGGATTGAATGCTTATAAAGATAACCCATGAATAATATAATTATAGGAAATAAGGATATTGTTCATTGATACAAAGTGACATGCATGACTTTGAGCTAATCAATAAAAAAGCCTATAGAAATGAATCTGCGGCTTTCTTTAATTTCGACCAAACGACATCCAGAAAATTCTGAAACTTTTTCTATTGTAAAATGATGTTCTAATTAATTTGAAAATGAACATCCCTTAATCAGAGAAACCTTAATTTTAAAAAATTCACAAATTATGATAGTTAACCAACTTTTTCAATCTGGTGAGTTAGGTCCTAGATTCTTAGTTACATTAATTTTTGTCAGTCTATTAATTATAATCGCGAGCAACAAAAAGAGTAGCCCTAAGCACAACACTTATACCTATTTTGTAATAAGTATTGTAGTATTCTTTCTTTGTTTTAGTTTAAATAAGATTGACTTAAACCTAGGAATGGCATTGGGACTTTTTGCGATTTTTGGAATTATACGATATCGAACAGAAACCATTAAAGCTCAAGAAATGACTTATTTATTTGCATTTATTGGTCTTGCAGTAATTAATGCATTAGCTCCATTTAATCCAGAGAATGAATTAATCGTTATTAATGGAATAATTACAATTAGCATCTTAGCCGCTCAAAATATTCTTCTTGATCGAGACCTGGAAGCAGAAAAAAAGGAGGGATCTTTTAAAACAGTTATCACTTTACCTTACCAAGACAATGAAGTCACTGAACTTGATATAAAACTTGACTTTGAAAGAAAATTTCAAAAATCCATAAAACGAGTTGAACTTTCTAGGATAGACCATCGAAATGATCAAATTACCTACATCATCTATTATTAAATGAAAGGAACTGTTTGCGCTTTTTTTCTTGTATTTTTCTTTTTTGGAAGCTCCTTAAATGCACAAGAAAATAGACAATGGCTTAACACTACCTATGAGGCATTAGAGTCAGAAATAAGCTCTCTCAAACTAAGCCAACGTTTTCGATGGAGATCGCAAGATTTTCAGCTTTGGATTTCGGAAATAGATTACAAAACTGATTTAACAAAAAGATTTTCGGGTGGGCTAGAACTCCGCTATCAAATAGAAAGAGACCGGGATGGGGGGATTCAAGGAAATCGAGCAAGCGGTAGGGTCAGACTAAATCTTTACCACGAGATCAAATTAGGTAGTTTTGATATTGAAAATCGCGCGGGAATTCAGTATAAGCAGCGATTTGATGATGGAGCTGAAGAACTTATAATTCGATTTCGTCCTCAAATAACACCTCAAATTAAAAATTTTAAATATGATCCAACATTCAGAATCGAGTATTTAAAGAACATAAAAAAATCATTTGATTATAGCATCCGATATGGTTTTAAAATACCCATTAAATGGGAGCGTAATCGTTTTGAAATTGGATATTTCTATGAACAATTCAAACTGCAATCTCAACCCAACCGCAACGTAATTTTCTTAAATCATCGATTAGGTCGATAACATTAATACTGTAAAAAATGCCGCGATTTTAATTAATCCAAAAAGGCTTCCAAGAACGAAATAATTCTTTTACGTTGACTTAGTAATTCCGATGAAAACAAAACTTATGAAAAAAATATTATTCTCCTCTTTTGTACTATTTACAATATATTTTTTTGGTCAAGATATCCCCTCAAGATGGGACGAAATAACATTTTCTGATTGGGAGAATGCGCTTGTTAAATCAAACAAAACTTGCATACTACCAATAGGAATTCTTGAAAAACATGGTCCAGGGGTACCAATTGGATCGGATCTTATTAGGGCCAGAGAATGGGCAAGTCGTGCAACAAAAAACGAATATGCGGTTGTGTTTCCTGATTATTTCTATGGGCAAATTAATGAAGCTAGGCAGCACTATGGAACATTTTCATTGCCATCCAGTTTAGCAATGAATTTACTCGAGGCCACTGTTGAAGAAATTGCAAGAAATGGTTTTGATAAAATTATAATAATAAATTCTCACGGAGGAAATCCTCAGATGATTAAATACTTTATTCAAAATCAACTTGAGAAAAAGAGAGATTACGTTGTTTATTTTTTTCAGCCTGATATGCCAGAAAAGGTTTATAATGAAATGATGAATATTAGAAAAACAGAGTTAGCAACTGATCAACATGGAGGAGAGAGAGAAGCCTCTGAAATAAAATATTTAAGACCAGAACTGTTAAAATTAGAGCGAAGTGATCATGAGTCAGGGGAGAATCTAAATAGATTAAATCTTCCAGGAACGTTATATACTGCAATCTGGTGGTACGCTTCTTATCCTAATCACTATGCTGGAAATGCCAAGTATGCTTCAACGGAATTGGGTGAAATAATCACCGAAAATACAATCAACTCCCTTCAAAATGCCATAAAAGCGGTAAAAAATGACAACACAACGATAGAGTTGCAAAAGCAATATTTTGAGAAGGTGAAAAATTGAAATTAGAGACCCTTAGATTTCTATAAAATAAAGGTTTGTATTAAAAGCGTGAAAAGTATTCCCCAAATGAATACCACCAGGGCAAACCCAAACAATCCAAGCTTCCGTAGTAGCCAATAGTTTATTTTAAACCGTATAGGTATTAACCGATCTAGCGCCTTTGCGGTAAAGGTATACTCTTTCATTTATCTAATTTTTAATTTCCTTAGTCCTATATTCAATCCGAAACGAGCATATAAAGGTTCATATATATCAGAATTTATAATAATTCTGCCAACTCCTAAATAAATGCTAGCAATGAAATTTGAATTAGCCAACAACTTATTTCCTACACCTAGACCTAATGAAAAACCCCTCTGATCTCCTCTTTCAGGAGGGTTAATAGGGTAGCACTCGTAACACCAATCATAATAGATATAAGGATCTTCTTTGACTACAAAGGCTCCAAAATACTCAAGAAAAAATCCTTTTCCATCTCGGTTACCGAAGTATTGTCTTAAAAAAAACGTACTTGAGAATTTTCTATCAATTCCTTCATCTGCTACCCTAGCAAAGATGTCTCCTCCTATTGATAAAGTTTCATTTTGATATTTCTCATACATCAGGTTAACACCTCCTAAGGCTATAAAATCAAAAGCGTTGAAAGAAATCTCTGAAGCAAAAACAGGTTCAGATTCAAATTGGGAATAAACAGGGGCTACAAGAAAAAAATGAACCATTAAAAAGATTGTAGGATAAATCCTTTGGACGAATCTCATGAGCTTCTAATTAGAAAAAAAATATACGAAATTAAAATTTAATGAAATTAAGAGCGCTCTATATACTTCTCACATATTAAAAATCAAATTTCATACCAAAGCTAGACTGTAAATAGTCTATTTGTTTCTAATTGTAAATAATCTTTCAGCATCACTTACATCTGACATATTTTTCTCAATAAAAAACCTACCTTTTTTGAATGCTAATCCTAATAAGATTATGAAAAACTGTTTATTTTTTGTTTTCCTATTATTTATATCAAACTGTCATAATGGTTCGAATAGGATACCCCTGAGTAAGACGATTGAGAACCCTAAATCTGATAACTTTTCATTCGCTATTATTTCAGATTTAAATGGTGGTGAAAGAGAAGGAGTATTTGAGAATGCAGTCGATAAGATAAATCGTTTCAGCCCAGTATTCACAATAAGTGTAGGTGATCTAATTGATGGAGGGATTAAGGATTCATTATTGATCAGTAACCAATGGGAGACTTTCAACAAAAGGCTGGAAGCATTAGAATCCCCATTTTTTTATGTTGGAGGAAATCATGATTTATCCAATTCTCAAATGGTAAAGGCTTGGGGTAATATCCACGGCCCATCTTATTATCATTTCATTTATAAAAATGTCTTATTTCTTATTTTAAATTCTGAAGACTTTGATGAGGAAAGATTTGAGGAAATTTCTAAGGCAAGGGAATTAGCACTTGAAATCTTATCAAAAAAAATTGAAGGTAATTATGAGGAAACAGAATACTATAAGATGAAAGAAAGAGTGTTTGGAGATATAAGTATTGAGCAGCAACTATATTTTGAAGATGTAATAGAAATGAATCAGGATGTTAGATGGACCTTTCTATTTATGCATAAGCCCATATGGAAAAATCAAGAAAACGAGAAATTTAATTCAATTTTAAAAAAATTAGGCAGTCGGCAGTTTTCTGTGTTTAGTGGTCATGAACACTCTTTCTCACATCAAATGATTAATGGAAAACCCTACACTATCCTTTCAACAACGGGAGGAAGTCAAAATATTGAAGATCAAAAATCTTTCGATCATTTTACCTGGGTTTATATGAAGGAAAAACCGAGAGTATCTCATTTATTATTGAGCGGGGTTTTAAATGAGAGTGGAGAATCAAATTGAATTGATTGATTCTTATTCACTAAAATTAATTTTCACAAATAAATAATTTTCTTGAGCTAAAAATGAAAGGCATAGATCCTTATTCTTCCCTAAGATTTAAAGAGTTTAAAATTTTTCTGCTTCTAAGATTCTTTCTTGTCTTGGGATGGTCTATGCAGTTTATTATAATTGAATGGAAGGTATACTCATTAACAAAAGATCCTTTTTCTTTAGGTATTATAGGGTTAGTGGAAATAATTCCAGCACTAAGTATAGCGCTTTTTGCAGGACATATAGTTGATCAAAAAGAAAAGAGGAATCTTTTACTTTGGATTATATTTTTATTTTCAATCGTTAGTTTCGGCTTTTTTCTTCTGTCTAGTGCGTTTATTTCGAATTCTTGGAGCCAGAACCATATCTTATTTTCAATTTACGGATTAGTATTTCTAGGGGGTCTCCTAAGAGCTTTTTTCGGTCCAACTATTTTTTCTTTAATAGCACTTATCGTTCCAAAAAAAGATTACCCTAATGCAGCCACATGGAGCAGTTCAACCTGGCAAATGGCATCTATCCTAGGACCAGCCATTGCAGGATTCACGATAAACTGGATTGGAGTACATCAATCATTATTTATTGTAATAACACTAACTATATTATCATTCCTGCTAGGAATCGCAATTGAGAGAAAACCTGTTTTAAATCCAAAAATTGGAGAATCCATAATCAATAGCTTAAAGGAAGGACTTCATTTTGTTTTTAAAACAAAGGCAATATTGGGTGCATTAAGTTTAGACATGGTAGCTGTCTTATTTGGAGGAGCAGTGGCATTACTTCCTGTATTTGCACAAGACATACTTAAAGTAGGTTCTGAAGGATTCGGATTGTTGAGAGCGGCACCTGCTATAGGCGCGTTTCTCACTATGGTTATTACCGCATATAAACCCATTAGCAAAAATGCTGGGAAAAAGCTTCTGATTGCCGTATTTGGATTTGGTTTATCAATAATTTTATTTGGCTTATCCAATATTTTTTGGATATCACTTTTGGCACTCTTCATTAGCGGATTAACTGATGGGTTCTCAATGGTAATTAGACAAACCATTTTACAACTAAAAACACCTGATAATATGAGAGGTAGAGTAGCCTCAGTAAATTCAATGTTTGTGGGGTCCTCAAACGAGTTAGGTGCGTTTGAGAGCGGTTTTACAGCCAAACTCATGGGTACCGTCCCAGCAGTTATTTTTGGAGGAACCATGACCTTAATTACAGTCGTAACCACCTCGTTATGTTCTCCAAGTTTTAGAAAATTAGACCTTAAGGTTGAAGAATTTAAATGAGATAGTGGTCTGTCAATTATAAATTAGGTCGTCAATCCAATGCTTTTTTGGTATTCTATAAATATTCCATAGAACAATTAAATAAAAAACCCTCCTTGTGGGAGGGCTTTTCAAGAGTGCCTGATTTACTTAAACAAACTTAAAATCAAACTACTAACTCAGCGGTTAAAATCCGGGGTTTTGAATCAGCTCCGGATGTTTTTGTAGAATAGTGGTCTCAATGGGTCTGAAATAATAATTATCAGGAAAAACCATTACGTTGTAATAATTAATGGGGAATGTCTCATACGAGTAATCGTATTTCGACTCATCATATCCAGAATAAAAATTAAAAGGTTCTACCCCGTCCTTTAAAGTGCCTGTAATCTTAACACCGGTCATTGTTAATTTGGGCCCTATTCCCCATCTTCTCAGGCGTATCGAGACTGATCGTGTAAACCGTCGTTTCCGCAGGCGCCTGGGCCAGCCCGGCGAGCTGCCAGGCACGCCTGCCGGCGCGCTTGGCTTCGAGGTCCCACAAGGCGCACTCGACAGCGTTG
>JALRJJ010000060.1 GCA_023255095.1 bacterium | reverse complement strand
TTCTCAATAAATCTAGAATCAAAAAAGAAGCTGAAAATTTAATTAGTTCTGAATGAAAAGGTTTTTTGAAATGCGAAAAAATTGGATGAAAAAAAATCCCATTCTTACTGCTAGAATTGCATTTGTAAAAGGTGTTCTGTTTACTATCTTACTATATGAGTTTGTATTAAAATGATTTATGAACTTTACTATAATTGATTATACAGCATTTGCACTTTGGATTGTTATAAGTATTATTATTTCATTCATTCTAGTTAGAAAGTTTAAACTTTTTGGTGGAAATAAAAATGTTCAAAAAGCATTAACCTGGGGATTAATTCTTGGACATCTTATTTATCTAGTTTGGAAATATATTTTTCTACTAGTTATATAGACCTACAATTATCACATTTAATATTATTAGAGTATTTATTGACTTAGATTTCATAATTTAGTTTGGATGAAAGTATGTGTTTATTGTTCCTCGAGTTCTAAAATTGATAAAATTTATTTTGAGGCAACTGAAAAATTAGCAAAAGAATTTATTAAAGAGAATGTTCAAGTTGTATATGGGGGAGGAGGTAATGGTCTTATGGGCCACCTTGCAGATACTATTATTGACAACGGAGGCAATATTAAGGGGATTAGTCCAAAATTTATGCAAGACATCGAGTGGACTCATAAAAGACTTACTGATCTAGAAATAGTCAGCACAATGCATGAGAGAAAAACTAAATTCTTAGAAAATATAGACGCTGTTGTCGCACTGCCAGGTGGATGTGGAACTCTTGATGAACTTATCGAAGCAATTACATGGAAGAGATTAGGAATATTTACAAAGCCCGTAGTTATCATTAATACAAATGGATTCTATAATCCTCTTCAAGAAATGTTAGAAAGATGTGTTAGTCAAAATTTTATGGACACCAGGCATCTTGAAATGTGGTCTATAGTTGAGGATCCAACCGAAGTTCTACCTACAATAAAAAATACAGATGACTGGAATAGAGATGCCTTAAATTTTGCAAGAAATGAATAACGAATCAAATGTAAATGACTAGAAAAGAATTTGAAGCATATATACATGACCAAAAAATATCCATTGAATTACAAGAAGAATATTGGAGATTATATGATAAGATAAATGAACCACGTACTCCCTTATCATTTAGTCAAAGGGCAAATTTTCTTTTAACGGAATTAAGAAAAATGAAAAATAAAAAACCCCTCAATTAAGAAGGGTTATATTGTTAGGCATCATTGATTACTTTTACATTAACTGCATTTAAACCTTTTTTACCTTCTATTAATTCAAACTCGACTTTATCTCCTTCGGATACTCTGTCTATAAGACCAGAAACATGAACGAAGTGTTCGGTGTCTGAATCAATCTCTTTAACAAAACCAAATCCTTTGGTTTCGTTAAAAAACTTTATTAGTCCTTGACTCATTAATTTAATTTGTGCAAATGTAAACTAATAAACTGCCATTACCTACTTTTTTCTTATTAAGTATCAATAAATAAGATAATGATAGAGTTTCTCTTTTTTTCGTAAATTTAGGTATCGATTATTCTAATCGACAACCCGTGTGGACTGGGTTCAATAATATAGTCGCGGGTGGAGAGAACGCACCCGAATGAATCGTTACATAAGTTTAACTTAAAAGTTTAGAATTATGAATGATAAGATTATGTTAGCTTTGGAACCAAACCAAGGCCACGCATTAGCCTTAAAAAAAGAAATTCAAAAACAACCTCGAGTTCAAAAAAGAGAATTAGAGGCGGTTGAGACTTTCTAATTTAAGATACCCCTGATTTTTCAGGGGTTTTTTTTATGATTAAATTAGCTATTGTATGTACTCAAACAACCAGCGCAAACTAATTCTTCAATTAAATAAAAAAAAGTTTCGTCTAGCAAATAAACTTTTTGTTGCCGAGGGAAAGAAGGTTGTTAACGAGCTAATTAATGCTGGTTGGTCATATAAAATGCTTTTTTCAACTGAGGATAACTTTAATAAAAATGCTGATGTAATCAAGGATGAGGAAATGAAAAAAATTACTCATTTTAATTCACCAAGTCCAGTTTTAGGGGTTTTTGAATTGCCAGATGAAAAAAAAATATTAGCAGAACCTACAACAATTGCTGTTGATGGTATTAGTGATCCTGGAAATTTAGGAACAATAATTCGTTTGTGTGATTGGTTTGGATTATCTGAATTATTTTGTAGTTATGATACAGTGGACTGTTTTAACCCAAAGGTTATACAGGCCTCAGCAGGTTCAATAGTTAGGGTTAGATGTCATTATTTTAATGATTTAGGCAAATCTCTTGAGTCACTCAACAAACCAATCTTTGGAACCAGTACAAATGGTAACTCAATATATTCAACTAAACTATTGGATAAAGCATCTTATGTTTTTGGAAGTGAAGCTCACGGTATTTCAGAATCAATATTATCTCAATTAAATGGAGAACTTTCTGTTCCAGAATTTAGAATAGATGAGAGTAAACCAGAAAGTCTAAATGTTGCTACAGCAACTGCTATTTTTTTAAGTGAATTAAATAGAAATAAAAACTAGCTATAAATATGAAAAAATTACTTTTTCTGATATTAATAGTAGTTATATCTTGCTCTAAGGATAAAGAAAATAATGATGAAAATTGCATTGATGAATCATTAATTGATAATACTTCTGCTTGTATAGAGATCTATGATCCAGTTTGCGGTTGCAATGGCATTACATACCCAAACTCTTGTTATGCCATAACTTTTAATGGAGTTAAATCATTTACAAAAGGTGCCTGTGATTAAAGAAAATTATTTTCAGAAATATGAATATCATTAAAAAATTAAAAAATCAAAAAATTTA
>JALRJJ010000045.1 GCA_023255095.1 bacterium | reverse complement strand
TTGCCTAAATTCTCTGTAATTTCGAAGAACTCCCTTGAAGTTTTTCCTGTAGTTGAGAATACAATATCGTTTTTACCAAGTTTACTTGAAATAAGTTCTATTGCCTTTTCTCTAATAATTCCTATTTTTGGATGTTGTCTTTTATGTCCAAATGACGAAAAAGTTTTTGGTTTCACTATCAAAGCGCTTGGCTTGGATTCTCTGATTGAGAAATCTCTCAACTCCAGCAGTTGTTCTTCGAATTGCATTTCGTCTAAAATGAAATATTTAACTCCAACAGTTTTGAGAAGCCCCTCAGTAATAATTCCCATTTTTTTATGTTGGGGTTCATCTGGAAAGCCTATCATCCCTCTCCAACCAATTATTAACAACATCGGAATCTTATATACCTGACCATCGGCTAGGGAAGTTAGAGGATTAATTGCATTGCCAAGCCCAGAATTTTGCATGTAGACAATACTTAGTTTTCCTGTTGAAAGGTAATAACCAGATGCAATTGCTATAGCACTTCCCTCATTTGGGGCAATTCTGTTAATAAAATTCACTTGATCATTATCTAGCAAATCAAGTACGCTCTCCAATGTGCTATCTGGAACCCCAGTAAAGTGATTGAAATCTAGGGCAAGTAATTTTGAAAGAAATTTTTTTGCGCTAATCATTTATCAATAAACTCTTGGTGCCATATTTCAATATTTAACATCATCCAAACTTTCTTTCCCCAGAAATCATAATCCAGGTTTTGTTTGTGATTGAGTAATTTCTCAAGTTTTTTGAAATTATACAAGCCTCTGGATTTAGACTTATCATCCAAAAGAATTTCTTTAGTATATTTAATCATTCCTGAATTTATCCAACTATCTAGTGGAACAGGGAAGCCTGTCTTTTTTCGGTTAGGTATTTCTTTTGGTAGTATTTTTTGCCCAAGCTTCCTTAGCAAATATTTTGAATCATCCATCTGTTCAGAGGCTTCGAAACTGTTTCTAAAGATTGCCCTGTATTTATGAAACTTTGATTTCCATTTTAATTTGTAATGTATGGGAATTTTTGATACAAATTCAACAAGCTCATGATCCACAAATGGAACTCTGGCTTCAACACTCGCAGCCATAGACATTGAATCAAGCCTATCAAGAAGGCAAGTTAAGTGGTTTTTTTCAAATAAATAAAGAATTTTATCGTAAAAGCTAACCCCTTCTAGTTTTTGAAAGTCTGACACCCAAAAATCAATATTCTTTCTATCATGATTGATAGTGTTCATAGTATCTTCAGAAAATAAAGACCATTTTTCTTCAAATGGCATCCAGTTATATACCGAAAAGAAATGCTCTGCTTCAGAGGAAGATTTTAACCATTGACTACTATGACTCTTGGCACCAAACAACTTAAATAAGGTATGGTGTGAATTCCTTGGAAAATAATTTCTTATGAAAGAGATCTTCTTATAATCCATTGGAGATCTCTGAACTCTCCCATATCCACCAAAAAGTTCGTCTGCTCCTTCTCCAGAAATTACAACAGTAGTATGTTTTTTAAGTTCCTTAGAAATATTTAAAAGAGCAATCTCATGCGGAATAGAAAGTGGCGCATCCTTTTGGACTATAGTAGTTGTTAATTGTGAAAAATATTCTTCTTCAGTTAAATTTAAAGAATGGTGATTGGTTCCAAAATAATCAGAAACAATCTTCGCATACTTATATTCATCATATCCTTCATTATTGAAGCCTATTGAATAGGTTCTAAGGTTTTTGGTTTTTTTTGCCATCATCGCAACAATCAAAGATGAATCTAGGCCTCCGGACAACAAGGCTCCTAGAGGAACATCACTTATAAGTCTTTTACTGACAGCACTTTCCAAAAGACTTTCAACTTTTTCTAAATAGAAATTTTCCCCTAGATCTTCTTTATCTCTTTCTTTGAAGTATGGTAGTTGCCAGTATTGACTGATTTTCATTCCATTAATATTGATATTAGCAAAATGACCAGGGGTCAAACGAAAAATACCTTCAAAGACAGAAAGGTCACTATAAGGATATCTAAATGTTAAATAGGAGCTAATCGCCTCCATATTCACTTGTCTTTCCAAGCCAGGATAGGCCAATAGAGATTTAACTTCAGAAGCAAAAATAACCCCTCCCTTCACAACTGAGTAATACAAAGGTTTGACTCCGAGTCTATCTCTAGCTATAAAAACATTACTGTTCATTTTGTCGTATACAGCAATAGAAAACATGCCTTGGAATTTTTCTAAACATCTTTGCCCCCATTCAATATATGAATTGAGCACAACCTCTGAATCAGAATTGGATTTAAATTCATAACCCTTATTAACTAAAGTAGCTCTAATTGATTTATAGTTATAGATTTCACCATTAAAAACTAAGATATACCTGCCATCATAGGATTGCATTGGCTGGTGTCCGAAATTACTTAAGTCTAGAATTGAAAGCCTTCTAAAGCCAAAAGCAACATGCTGGTCAAAAAAAGTACCTCCATCATCAGGACCCCGATGAAATTGCGCAGAATTCATTGCATCTATTGAGCTTTTGTCTATTGGACTTTTAAAATTAATTATTCCAACAATTCCACACATTATATTTAGTAAGAAGCTAATTGAGATCTATTACTAGATCTCAAGATTCTTATTCTTTCCATTTCTTTATAGACACTATTTTTAGAATCCAAATCAACAATAGTGGCAAGATCAAGAATATCTAAACCTAGAGTAATTCTAGTTTTACTTGACCGATTTGTAACAGTAGAATGAAGCAATAAAGGGTTAAACATCAATATTGACCCTAAAGAAAAATTTAAAACTGTTTTGTTACTGGTAAACTTTTTGAGAGTTTTATCAGAAAATGTAGGATATGCGTTATTAGAATAATCATCTGGAGGGATAAATCCTTTCTTATGGCTTCCATCAAAAACCTGCATAGTTCCATGGAATTCATCAACTGTAGTAAAAGGAATCCAAAATTTAAGAAATTTCTCAGATGTGTAGGCATAAATATCTTGGTGAACCGGATTATTGAAAACATCCTCATTAGGAAGAAAAAACATCAGACTTGCCCTTATTGCAGGGTTCTTAATATTATATTTTGAAAGAACTCCCTCGGCTTTAATGAACTTAAAAAAGCGTAACTTAAACTCTTCTATAAACACCATATTTGAAATCGAAGAATAAAAAGTCTTTCTTAAGCTCTTACTATGCAAAAAGATGCTAGAGATGGGATCGGAGGAATTAAGATTAATATTAAATTTTTCTGACAAATTTAATATTAAAGAGTTCAATTCAGAATAGAACTCAGCAAAATCAGAATTTGAAATAAAATCTTTAATTAATGCAAACCCTTTTTCTTCGAAGTTTTCTATATCAATATTCATAACTACTTATTAAACTTGACACATTTAGGAAAATTTCTTTTGAGCAGGAATTTACATCAAATCTATCTGAATTTATTACAAGATCAGCAGAATCTGAGATTTCATAATCTTCATGTACTCCAATAAAGTTATTAATCTCACCTATTTGGGCCTTTTGATAGTTTCCTTTGAAGTCTCTCGAAGAACAAACTTTAGCATCACAATTAAGAAAAATTTCATAGTAATTCTTAATCAACTTTCTATATTGCTGCCTCCATTTCTTTTTGTGCGCAATGCCTGAAATTATAACTATCTTGCCTTCGGAATTAAGTTTTTGTGCTAATTTAGCCTTTTTTAAACCTAACTCTTCTCTGGAGCTTGAATCATAATCAAAATTTCCCATAGCCTCTCTTAATAAATCACCATCTTCATTAAAATCTACCCAAATAGCAAAGTATTGAGTAGACCAGTTGGAAGTAAATGATACAGATGTAG
>JALRJJ010000092.1 GCA_023255095.1 bacterium | reverse complement strand
GTATTTGGGCCTGTAACCAGAGAGTTAAGAGCAAAGAAACAGCTTAAGATTATTTCTTTAGCTCCAGAAGTAATATAGGAATATTGAGTTGAAAAAGATAAAAAAAGGTGATCAAGTAATAGTGCTTTCTGGAAAGGAGTTCATTTTTTTGACTTAGCGTGGTCTTTTCCTGCTAATTTATTGTCTGATTCTGTGATTAATAGTTTTCCTTTTGCGACCATTCCCTTAATGGTTATTTCTCTATTGGGAACAGGAATTTATATGAGCTTTAAACTGGGTTTCCCTCAATTAAGACGTATTTTACATGGAATCAAAGTTACTCGAGGAGATTATGATGACGTTGAAGATGAAGGGGATTTAAATCATTTTCGAGCACTATCAACCGCTTTAGCCGCGACTGTTGGTATTGGTAATATAGCTGGAGTAGCAATTGCCATTTATTATGGTGGACCTGGTGCACTCTTTTGGATGTGGATCACCGCTTTTTTTGGTACAGCATTAAAATATGCTGAATGTACCTTAGCAGTTCAATATCGAGAAATGGATGAAAATGGCAATACTGCTGGTGGACCCATGTATACCATTGAAAACGGTCTTGGACCTCAATGGAGATGGTTAGCTGTTACTTTTGCCTGTTTTGCAGTTATTTGTTCTTTCTTTACCGGAAATGCGATTCAATCCAATACCTTAACTCAACAATTATATAACCAAATGGGAAGTATCTTTAGTATGGATAGTGCCATTATGACTACTTCATCGATCAGTTTCATGGGGAGCGTTTCAAATATCTCTATTATGCATGTTATCATTGGTTTAGTTTGTGCATTCTTGGTTGGATTAGTGATTATTGGTGGAATAAAAAGAATTGGGAATGTCACTGGTTATTTGGTTCCAATTATGGCAACAATCTATGTGTTTGCTGCCTTATTTATCATTTTAACTAATTTTTCTCACGTGGGAGAATCATTTGGTTATATTTTTGACATGGCGTTTAATCCTCCTTCTTTAAAAGAGCCTGCTATTGGAGTAGCCTCTGGTGCAGTTATTGCCTTTTTAAATACCATGATGATGGGAGTAAAACGCGGATTATTTTCTAGTGAATCTGGTCAGGGTTCAGCAGCAATTGCTCACTCAACTGCCAAAACTAATTATTCTGTTCGTGAAGGTGTAGTCGCCTTATTAGAACCTTACATTGATACAATTATTATCTGTTCTTTAACTGGATTAGTGATTATGGTTACCGATTCCTGGCATTTTACAGAATTCTATGCTCAACGCATTGATACTTCTGTGACAGAAATGAAAGAAGGCGTTTTATTAACCAGCTATGCTTTTTCTCAAGGCATTCCATTCGGTAATTTCTTAGTAACTATAGCTGTTGTTCTATTTGCCTTATCGACTGCTATCAGTTGGTCTTTTTATGGAGATCGTGCTACGGAATATCTTTTTGGTGCTAAAGCAATTAGTTATTACCGATACCTTTACGTTTTTATGTTC
Organism: bacterium; assembly: GCA_023255095.1. GTDB lineage: Bacteria > Fidelibacterota > Marinisomatia > Marinisomatales > Marinisomataceae > Marinisoma. Next base: position 16,539 of record JALRJJ010000092.1, on the reverse strand, counting down.
TTTGCAGGTTCTATTTTAACATTAGAACAAGTTTGGATGTTTGGAGATGCCGCTTTAGCGTTTATGACTTTCCCAAACCTATTAGCATTAATCTTGCTTAGTTCAAAATTGAAAACGCTTTCAGCGAATTATTTTGAAAAGTTTGATTAAGCCAACGAATTTCTAATCCGTTAGCTTAATAAGATTTAGAATCCCATTTAAGGGTTATTTTGCTTCATTTTATAACCAATCGCCTCAACATCTGTATTGGGAATTTTTCCTTTTTTTTCTTCGACAATTTGAAATCCAAATGACTGATATAAATTAATAGCACGTATATTGTTATTTAGGACAGTTACTTTTGCAGGTTCATCTAGTTTTTTTAGCACAAAACTTAGAAGTTGTTTACCGTAACCTTTTCGAAATTGACTTTTTTTAATATATAACCAAGTAATCTCATTCTTATTATATGCTACAAAACCAATAATTTTTTGATCTACTTCTCCAACATAAATAGATGATTGAAAAAGTTCTTCATCTTGATAACAGTCTTTTAATGGAATAAAAGCATTAATGGATGCAGAGCCTTTTAACTCAACCAGTCTGGAGATGTCATGAATGTGACAAATCTTTTTCCAGTCTGAATCATGAGAATATTCTCTTATTGTTAACATCAAATACTTTACTAATCAGAGGATGGATTATTAAAGTCTAAACTTAAAGTTGTTTTTAGAGACCTAAATATCCTTTAACGTCTTTAAGAACTGCTTTCATAAGCTTATCATCTGTCTCAAGCAAAATCTTCACTTTTTCTCTACCCTGAGCAATTTTCTCATCTTTGTAAGAGAACCATGAACCCATTTTCTCGATAATTTCTCCTTGAAGCGCTAAATCAAGCAAGTCTCCTGCGTAAGAAATACCTTTTCCATACATAATATCAAATTCAGTGACCTTGAATGGAGGAGCAACTTTATTCTTAACCACCTTTACTCTAGTACGATTACCAGTCATATCAGAACCTTCCTTAATCGCAGCAATTCTTCGAATATCTAAACGAACGGAAGAATAGAATTTTAAGGCTCGACCCCCTGGAGTAGTTTCTGGACTACCAAACATCACACCAATTTTTTCTCTGATTTGATTGATAAAAATCACACAAGTTTTTGATTTACTGATAGGCCCAGAAAGCTTTCGAAGGGCTTGAGACATAAGTCTAGCTTGTAATCCTACTGTGACATCACCAATTTGTCCATCTAACTCTGCTTTAGGTACTAAAGCGGCGACTGAATCGATTACAATAACATCTAACGCTGCAGTTTCCAGTAAACGTTGGAGAATATCCAATGCTTGCTCTCCTGAGTCTGGTTGAGAAATCAATAAGTCGGCAGCATTACAACCAAGGTTTTTGGCATATTCAGGGTCTAAAGCATTTTCAGCGTCAATAAAAGCGGCTTTTCCCCCTTTTTTTTGACACTCGGCAACTACATGTAATGCTAAGGTAGTTTTTCCAGAGGATTCCGGGCCAAAAACTTCAACAATTCTTCCTTTAGGAACTCCACCAATTCCTAAAGCCATATCTAAAGATAAACAACCAGTAGAAATCGCTTCGACATTCAATTTAGTGGTTCCACCCAATCGCATGATTGAGCCTTCACCATACTCCTTATTAATATCTTTTTCTACTGCTTCTAATGTTTTATTTACTTCTTTAGCTGCCATTTGATTCTTCCTTTATTTGATTAAGATTTTTCTAAGCTCGTTTAAACATAATGTTATTGATAATTCTCGATTAGTCTTTCGATCAGACGTCAAATTATATTCATGAATATATAAATTATTTTGATAAAATATTCCAATAAATACTAAACCAACGGGTTTTTCTTTGGATCCACCACCTGGTCCTGCTACACCAGTAATTCCTATTCCTATATCTGTAGTACAAATACGAGCAATATTTCGACACAATTCCTCAGCAACTTCATAACTCACTGCCCCAAATTTTTTCAATGTTTTTTCTGAAACGTGAACTAGGTTTCTTTTTAATTCATCGCTGTAGCAGATCACTCCCCCTTTAAAAAATGCCGAACTACCTGCTATATTGGTAAACGTTTCTCCCAAAAGACCGCCAGTACAGGATTCAGCAACTGAAATAGTTAATTTTTGGCTCAGCAAAGCTTGCGTCACTGATTCAATCAAAGTTTCTTCATCATATCCATAGATATTGTCTTGAAGAATAAGGGTAATTTCATCCACTAACTTGTCTATTACTTCACGGTTTGTCGACATAATTCGAATATCTACACCAAACATTTTATGGGGTAAAAAAGACACTTCACAACCTTGATAATGCTCACTTTCGATTAAGTGAATAATTTTCTCATGAATTAAAGACTCAGCAATAGCTGCAGTATTAATTGATCGACAATAAAATTTCTCAGATGTCTGTTTCAAAATTTCCGCGAGAACAAACTCTTCAAACATAGCTTTCATTTCCATGGGAACCCCTGGAAGAATAAAGTATTTTTTACCTTCTAGATGATAGAATAATCCACGGGCAGATCCTTTTAGATTTGGAATCATTTTTCCAGTAGTAGATTGATAACATTGATTACGATTAATTGGAGGAATTTCCATGCCTTTATTATTAAAGTATAACTTTAACTTATTCCAGTAAGACTCATCATATATGGGTTTATCATTAAAATAATCAAATAAAGTTGAGGTAGTAATATCATCAATAGTTGGACCTAAACCTCCTGTAGAAATCACAATGTCACAATCTTCTGATAAGGAGTCAAAGGCACGAATAATTTCATTTTTTTGATCCAAAACAGTGATTTTTCGATGTACACGAAGGCCTTCATTTAATAAAGTTTGACCAATCCAAGCTGCATTTTTATCAATAGTAAAACCTCCAAGGATTTCATTCCCTATCACAATGATACCTATCTTCATCCTATCACCAAGTATAAGGAAATTAATACCAAAACTAGGAAGGCCATGAATCCAGCAACTAAGTCATCGGCAATGACACGAAATAATGCTCTTTCTTCCTTGAAAATTGAAAGGTTTTTAATCGATTCAGGAACACTTTTTGGCTGGTCAATCCATTTAACAGGAACGGGCTTAAAAATATCAAAAAGTCGGAAAAAAATAAAAATAATTCCTAGGACTAAAGAACGGTCATAAATATCGAACAAATTGGATGTTGAAGATTGAAATAACAAAATAAAAATTTCCGTTAAAAGAATTCCGAAAGAAAGACCAATGATTTCATCTAAAACGTATTGTTTTGGGTCTTTATCATCCTCTAAAGAGAGAATCATTCTCAAGGAAGGCTTGTAAACCAGTAAGGATAGTAGAAAAATGCTTAACACGACATAAATTGAATCATATGTAAGAATAAATAAAAAAGTTAATAGTGAAGCAAGGGTTCCTCCTCCTCGAATTCTACCAACAAAAAATAGATTACCAACTAGTAGTAATAACTTATTTTTAAAACCCATTTTTCCAGACATAATGGATGCCAGTAAAAGCAGAATAAACTGCATTTAATCCAATGATTAGGTTTAAAGTTTCTAGATAATAGACTTGTAACCCATTAGTAAATTCATAAAAGGGATAAAACTGTTGTCCTTGAAAAGCTTCAGGAAAACATAGTAAACAAAAAATAACAGCTATATGTTGACTAGCCGTTTTCCACTTTCCAAATTTTGAGGTAACTAAAGGCGTATTTTTTGCTAGCATATAGTTGCGATAAAAGGTAATTAGGATATCTCTTCCAATAATGATGAAATATGCCCAAAATACCACTAATCCTTGCATTAAAAGACTAGTTAGAGTACCAATCATCAGTATTTTATCTGCTAAAGGATCTAAATAATTCCCTTTTTCAGATACTAAATTGTACTTTCGTGCAATTTTTCCATCAAATAAATCGCTCAAACTACAGTAAATAAATACAAACCCTGCAGCACTGTATTGGTCAATAAGTATCAACCACACTAGAATGGGTGTTAAAATGATTCTTGAATACGTAAGAAAGTTTAAAAAATAATACATTATTTAATTTTTACTCTCCCATTAATGGAACTAACTAGGGTTTTGTCATCAATGTACTCTAAACTACTCCCAACAGGAAGTCCAGTAGCTAAACGAGAAATACTGACATCTTTGTCTTCCAACAATTTTTCAATGTACTGAGCAGTCGTATTACCGCTATTACTTGGATTAGTAGCAATAATCACTTCCTCAATTCCTTCTAATCTCTCCATTAAACGATCAAACGATAAGTCAGCTGGACCAATTCCATCTAATGGGGCAATTGATCCTCCTAAAACATGATAAAGACCATCAAAAGCTTTGGTATTCTCAATGCGAATCGCATCTTCAATATCTTCAACGATGCATAAACTTTTAGTATTTCGATCTTCAGAACAGGAGCAATTCTCATCGGTAACATAAATCATCCCGCATTGATCACAGCTGGTGATATGTTCGTGGATTTGACTGACGGCATTGATTAACTCTTTCGGGAAATCTTTTCCAGAACGTATCATATGATAAACCATCCGCTCGGCTCCTTTTCTTCCAATACCAGGAAATTTGGTCAATTGATTGATTAATTCTTCAATGTAGTTAGAAATTCCGGCCATTTTTAAAACCCTGGCAATCCATCCGTTAATCCACCGGTAATACCTTTTAGTTTTTTTGCTGAAACATCTTTTGCTTCTTCTAAAGCTTTGTTGGTGGCGACTTTGATAGCATTTTCAATGACATAAGCCTCACTGCTTAAGAGTGTTTCATTAATTTTTACATTCGTGACCTTCATATCTCCAGTCATTATTACTTTGCATTGATTATTTGCAGCAGAGCCTTCCACCTCTATTCTTTCCAACTCTTTCTTAACTTGCTTCATTTGAGATTTCATTTGTTGAGCCTGCTTCAACATTTCTTTCATATTTCCAAACATTATTGCTCCTTTCCTCCAAAAATACTTATGGCATCATCTTCCTCAATAGACAAATTCTTTGATTCTTCAATCTTTTCTACGGAAGTGTCTATCACAATTTCTACAGATATTTCCATATTAAGACTATCCTTAAATGACTGTTCAATTAAGGGAATTGAGCCTTCTAATAATCTTTTATTAAAATCTGATCGATCATAACTAATAATTTTCAAGGTCGTACCATCGAATTCTGACAAAATACAATCCGTTAGCAAAGCCGCGATGGATGCTCTTTTTGAGCGAACCAATTGTAAAATTTTTGTCCAATTTTCCTGAATTTCATCAAAATTTAAAGTACTTGATTGCGAAGCAACGCTGGGAGCTGCTTTCTCATTGACTACAGATTCTGGAGCCTTTACAACTGGTGATTCCTCGGATGCATTGGAAAGTAAGGTCTGAATATCAATGGTTTTATCAAAATGAATAAGCTTAAGAATCGTTAGTTGGAAAATAACAAATTGATCTGCATAGTGTTTTAACTCCGCATATAGATTTGATAAGATATTAGAAATTCGAATCAAATCACGATCACTCCAACTATAAGAAACTGCTTGATATTTCTTCAGAATCTCTGGAGAGACTCGTAAAAGAGTGGTTTGACTTAAATTGATCAAAATAAGATTCTTAAAATGTATAATCAGATTTTTCAATACTTCTTCAATTGAAAAACCGGAGTGTTCAATTTGATCCAGAATTGCTAGCAATTTTTCAGCATTTTTTGCATGAATACTATCTGAGATTTCGAACAGAATAACATCTGAAACTATTCCTAAAATATTCTGGATTTCTTCCTTGGAAATATCGCTATTTTGATAGACCAGTACTTGATCTAAAAATCCAAGAGCATCTCTCATACTTCCTTCAGATTTTTGCGCTATCATCTCTAAAATTTCTTGTTCAAACGAGATTTTTTCTTCTTTTAAAATAAAATTTAAACGATTGACAATATCTGATAGAGTTAAAGGTAAAAAATCATAACGTTGACAACGAGAAATGATTGTTTGTGGCACCTTATGTACATCCGTTGTAGCAAAAATAAATTTTACATGTTGGGGAGGTTCCTCAATGGTTTTTAATAACGCATTAAAAGCTTGCGTGGTTAACATATGGACTTCATCAATAATGATGACTTTATAAGAAGAATTAACAGGCATAAAATTAATGGAATCTCTTAATTCTCTGATTTCATCTATCCCACGATTAGAAGCACCATCAATTTCAATGACATCTAAGGAACTTCCATCTATAATTTCTTGAACTCTTTCACTTTCAAGATTGTAGTTCACAGTCGGCTTATCTTCAGCATTTAAAGCTAAAGCTACCAATCTTGCACTGGTTGTTTTTCCAACTCCACGTGGACCAGAAAACAAAAATGCTTGAGGAATTCGATTCAATTCAAAAGCTCTGATTAAAGTCTGAGAAATGTGATCTTGACCAATTAAATCATTCAGTTTTTTTGGCCTCCATTTTAAGGCTAAAATTTGATAATTCTCTGTGCTCATCTAAAATTTTTCATTCTTTTTATTAATCAAAACTTCCAAACTATCTGCTTTTAATGAGCTGGCTGATAACCCTAATTTGGAGGAGTGTTTAAAATATTCAAAAGCTAATTCATCATTTTTTACTGCTAAATAGTAGTCTCCCATTGAATCATATGGATTAGCAGATGCAGGAGCGCTTCGAATTTGTTCCTGGAAAGCATTTTTGGCCTTATCATAATTTTCCAAGCGTAAATAGGCATATCCAATCATGTTTAATGAAGGAGTAAATGAAGGATTCATTTCATAGAGAGATTTTGCACGTTCTAGAACTCTTTCGGGACCAACAATCGAAATAGTAGCAAACACTGTTTCAAAAGCTAATAAGGAATCATCAGAGTACTTATCAGATAGCTCTTCACTAAGTTGAATAAAATTGGTTGATCCAACGGTATTGTCACTTATAAAAGCATCAATCAAATTTCTTTCTTCGAGAGAGGCATTGATTGAAAAACTTTGAGCTGCATCTAAATCATCTTGAACAATTCTCTCTTCTTTATTCAAAAACTGATTAGTTCTTGCTCGTAGGAGATAGGCAAATGCAAACGAAGAGTCTAAATCTATCGCGTTAGAAAAATCTGACACAGCCTGCTCCCAATTCAAATTGTACAGATTCCATCGACCTACATTGAACAGGTTTAAAGCCTCAGCATTTTCAGATGAAAAACTCATAGTTTTTGCATTTCCATCCAAAAATAATTGTTGATATTTTGCTAAAGAAATATTCTTTTTTGACCACTCAAAATTTGGATCTTGTATCGAAGCTTGGGTATAATAACGAATTGCGGTCTCATAATCCCCTTTATTCAGATAAAATTCCCCTTTTGAGTCTAATGGGTTTGCTAGCATAGGTTCTAAAGAAATATATTGATCTAAATATTCCAAAGCTTGGTCATATTCAGGGGTTATCGGATCAAAATACCACATATAAGAATAAGCTAACAAATTATAGAGATGTCCTTTTTGAGTTCTTTCAGCAGCTTGCTTTAAAAGATTTCTTCCTTGCTGTAGTTTATCCTGTGACTGTAATTCCCTGAATGCCCCCGCTGCGAGGTAGGAATCTACGGGATGGTTTTTGTACAGCTCTAGATAACCGTTAAATGGGGATAAATCAGTATTATCAAGTGCCTTTAAGGCATTTTGTATCAATAGTGTTTCGGGATGATTCTCTTTTGACAGGCTTAAAGCTTGATTTAAATATGTTCTTTTTAAAACTACGTCGGGTTCAGCAAATGAAAGATTTAAGAAACAAGAAGCGCAATTAGAATTTTTTTCAAGAACATCAGAAAAGTAACTACGGGCATCTTCTAACATAAAGTTGTGTAAAGCTTCCATTCCTTGATAGAAACTTTGAGAATTTTCTCCAATCTGTCTCGAAAAAGTCTTTTGATTACCTCCACAAGACATGGTAAATAAGACAAGAAATACGTATAAAAATAGCTTTTTCATTTTTTCACCTCTTATCGAATAAATACTAAATCATCTTTGGTTGATAAGTTTAAATCAAACTTATAATTATCATAAGCAAAATCTTTTAACCCTTCTACTAAATCAATACGGTTCTTTATAATATAATTTGAAAACATTCCGCGCGCTTTTTTGGCATTAAAGGAAATAAATTTCAATTGACCATCTCTCTTTTCTTTAAAAGTAACATTGATAATCTGACCTTTAACTTTATCAGAATCTATTGCATGAAAATATTCATTAGAAGCACAATTGATGATTAAAGAATGTTGATGATTTTTCAAGGTTTGATTCAACGAATCTGTAATTCGTTTTTTCCAGAATGAATACAAATTTTCACCTTTAGAATTTTTCAATGAAATTCCCATTTCTAAACGATACGGTTGAATTAAATCTAACGGTTTTAAAAGACCATACAATCCGGAAAGGATTCGAAGATGGTTTTGAGCAAAATTTAAATCTGTTTGACTTAAAGAGTTATTGGCATCTAATCCCGCATACACCCCGCCATCAAATGCTAAGATAGCTTGTTTTGCATTGTCAGAATTAAACGGAAGAGACCATCGATCAAATCGTTCTTTGTTTAAATCTGCAATCTTGGTACTGATTTTCATAAGGTCTTGCAAATCTTTGGATGATAATTTTTTAGCGTGTTGCACTAATTCTGCAGCACTTTCTAGAAAATCACATTGGGTAAAATCAGGGGTAATACTTTGAGTATTAAAGTTTAAAGTTTTTGATGGTGATAATAATGTAATCATACTACTTCTTCTAAAAAATCACTCAGCACTTTATCTACTGGTATTGATTGCTGTTTTTTGAAGTCAAATTTAACAAAAGTATGGATAGATTGAAAGGAAGGTTCATCTTCTCCTTGCACAAAAATTCCATGATGAATATCATAACTTTTGGTTCCAATTCTAGTGATGCGACTTCCAATATCAAGTTGTGCTGGATGATGAACTTGTTTGATGTATCGAACTTGCATTGAGGCAAGAAGACCTCCATTGGTAGCGTCAAGGTCTTTGTGGTAATCATGTTGATCTTCTCCTCCATAGATAAAATCCATAAACTCTCTCGACTTAGTTTCTAATAAGGATAAATAAACCGTGTGATTGATATGACCTAACACATCGCTATCTCTCCAGCGAGTTTGAGCAGTAGTAAAAAATTTATAATCTTTTCTGTGCAAAATTCTATTTTTCATTTAGAATTTTCTGCTTGAAATCTTCACATATAGACCAGATTTGATCCCATTGATTTTGATCATAAGAGATTTTTGAAGATTTAATAGGTTTGCATTTGAAATAATACTGACCAGAAACTCCTTCTACTTCGTCACTTGTAGATAAGTAAATACTTGAATCAGCGCCATCTTCCACTGAGCGTGCAAAAATTTTAGATCCAAATTTGACAATCTTCTTAATAAAATTTCCTTCATTTCCAGCAATATTTGTATCAACAAACCCAGGATGCAAAGCATTGACAGAAACTTTATCTTGAATTGAAGCTAAACGATAAGTGAACATCAAATTCATCAGTTTTGATACACAATATGCCTTCCAAAATGAATATTCTTTCTCGGCATTAATATTAGAATAATCAATAGTAGAACCAATGTGAGCATTTGATGCAACATTGACAATTCTGGAGCCAGAAGTTTCAGATAATAACCCTAGAAGTTCAGTAGTTAAAACAAAATAATTCATTTGATTAGTTGCAAAAGTTTTTTCCAACCCTTCCTCTGTTATTATCTTGTATCGGTTGGCTCCTCCTGCATTATTCAATAACACATCTAAAGATGAGTATTTTGTTTTAATTTGCTCAGCTAATGATTTGACATTTTTTATTGAGCTTAAGTCTGCCTCAAAAAAATCAAGTTGATCATTGCCGGTTAAAGAAATTATTTTTTCTCGTGCAATCGCTCCTTTTTGAGGATTTCTACCGACTAATCCTATGCGATATCCTTTGCGAGCAATTGATACTGCGGCAGCTAAACCAATCCCATCTGTTGCTCCAGTAATAACAATATTTTTTTGATTATTCATTGAAAGATTTTACAATTCTAATTTTACTCATAAATTATTATCTATGATAGAGATTTATCATACTTCTTTGATTCTTTGGATAGCAATTGCTTTCCTAACACTTTTAACCTTATTGAAAATTCCTGCTCCCTATGGAAAGTTTACCAATAGTCGATGGGGAAAATTAATCAATGCAAAATTCGGTTGGTTTATCATGGAGATCATCTCTCCGATTGGCTTATTGTATTTTGCTTTAAGCGGACATACCAATAAAAGTACTGCAACCTGGATATTTTTAGCTTTGTGGACCCTCCATTATTTGAATCGGAGCGTTATATATCCTTTACGACAAATTAATCCCCAGCCGATGCCTATCTCTATTGCTATTTTTGCATTTATCTTTAATATCTTCAATGGATTTTTCAATGGATTTTATTTAGGATCCATTCGTGAATACCCAAATGATTACATCTTCGAGCCAAATTTTATCTTTGGATGTATTCTTTTTATCATTGGATCAATCATTAACATAAAATCGGATAATATTCTCCTCCGAATTCGCGCTTCAAGGAAGGGATATCATATTCCTCAAGGATTCATGTATCGCTATATTTCTTTCCCTAATTATTTTGGTGAAATATTAGAGTGGATTGCTTTTGCAATAATGACTTGGTCTTTAGCAGGTTTATCTTTTGCTATTTGGACGATTGCTAATTTAGGGCCTCGAGCAATCAAAGGACATCAATGGTATTTAGAAAAATTTAAGGAAGATTATCCTCAAGATCGAAAAGCAATAATTCCTAAAATTCTTTAGATTTGTTGTTGTCGCTTACGCAATTCGTGAAAATGATTTCGAATTAAAGCTAAACTTTCCACTCCTAAAATATTACCACGCACTGTAAGAGGTGTTTTTAAAGAAGGATTTCCACAAATATCAAACTTTGAACCACATGCGCCTAAATCTTCATCATAGCAACCAAAAAAGACTGAATCGATTCTACTGTTAACAATCGCTCCAGCGCACATAATGCATGGTTCTTTAGTTACATAAAGAGAACATTGATTTAATCGCCAATCTCCTAATGTATTCGAAGCTGAAGTTATAGCCAATATTTCAGCATGTGCTGTACTATCATTTAAAGATTCACATTGATTGTATCCTTGCCCTATAATCTTGTTATCATAGACAATTACACATCCAATTGGCACTTCATTGACCTTGGAAGCGTCAAAGGCTAATTTTAAAGCCTTTTTCATCCAAAATTCGTGGTTATTTGTAAGTAAATCTGACATTGAGATGTACGCCCGGAAGGACTTGAACCCACAACCTTCTGGTCCGTAGCCAGACGCTCTATCCAATTGAGCTACGGGCGCATACCGAAATGTAAAGAAATATTTACGAAAACTAAAACTAAAAGAAACAAATTTTAAGTCAATTGCTTAACAAAATTTTTCAGACGACTAATGACGGAATCTTGACCTAACAACAATAGAATTTCTACTAAGCTTGGGCCATAGGTAATTCCAGTTATCGCAAAGCGAATTTGCTTCATAACTACTCCCAAGGATACTTCATTTTGAATTGAAATGTTATTAATGAGCTCTTCAATATTTGAGGCAGTAAATTCATCAAAACTTAAGCCCGTAGTAAAATTTTCAATTATTTCAAAATTATTGTCTATAAAAATTTTATGTAAATCTTCTTTAGAGTAGGATGGATTAGATACAATAATCTTCCCTAACTCTATAATATCTTGAATATTTTTTGAACGCTCTTGAAGAAGAAGCACTAAATCTTTGATAAAACCTTCAGAGTGATTTTCTGCCCAAGTAAAATCTAAATCCTTAATAGCGCTCGTTAGTTCTCTGAGCGATGATTTTTGTAAATGTTGGCCCGAAATCCAGTTTAATTTTTTTTCATCAAAAATTGCTGGTTTTTTTTGAACTTGATTTAATTCGAATTTTTCGATGATTTCATTAATAGAAAAAATTTCATCATCAGAATCAGGATTCCATCCTAAAAGAGATAGATAATTGATAATCGACTTGGGTTGATAACCCTTCTCTTTGTACTCTTGAACGTTCGTTGCTGCATGTCTTTTACTCAATCTCTTACCATCTGATCCTAGAATCATAGGAAGATGAGCAAACGTCGGAATAGGCAAATCTAACGCTTCATAAATCAGAATTTGTTTAGGGGTATTTGCTAAATGATCATCTCCACGAATAACATGCGTAATTTTCATATCCGCATCATCGATTGTGACCACAAAATTATAAGTTGGTGATCCATCAGATCGTGCTAAGATAAAATCATCAATTTCTCTGTTTTGCACTGTAATATTCCCGTAAACTAGGTCTTCAAAACAAGTTTTGCCTTCTGGGACTTTCAGTCGGATAGTAAATTCTTTTTGGTCCTGCAAATGTTTGTTGACTTCTTCCTGAGAAATATCTCGGTATGTTGTTGGAACTCTGAAAGGTTTTTTAGCTTTTTCTGATTCCAATCGCAACTGATCTAATTCTTCTTTTGTATAAAAACAACGATAGGCTTTACCTTGATTTAATAATTGATTTAATACTGCGTGGTGATTGGATAGATTATTAGATTGTAATATGTAGTTCCCATCATGGTTTAATCCAAGCCAATCTAAAGCGCTTATAATCTGATCAATATAAAGCCTCTCAGAACGTTCTAAATCTGTATCTTCAATACGGAGAAGAAATTTACCTTGATGTTTTTTTGCAAATAACCAATTGAATAAAGCGGTTCTTGCTCCTCCTATATGAAGATAACCTGTTGGACTAGGAGCAAATCGAACAATCGGATAATTCATGCGGAGGCGAGAGGATTCGAACCTCTGAAGGGCTTTCACCCTTGCTGGTTTTCAAGACCAGTGCATTCAACCGCTCTGCCACGCCTCCAGAATATTCAAATTTAATTGAATGATTACTATGAAGTATAGTACTTTCGAAGGCAAATTATTAGTAAAATTAACAAAAGTAAATAAGGACTTTTATGGAACGAATTATAGTAGCATTGTTTATTTTGGCAGGACTGGCTTTCTCCCAAGAAACTTTGAAACCAAAAACCGAGTTAAAACCCAAAGAACCCCGCACTGTGAATACTTCAGGTATTTCCTCTAGAATTATGCTTGATACCTCCAAAAGTTCTCTGGAATGGAATGGCGGATTAAAAATAACTAATAAAGAGCATTATGGAACTTTAAAGTTTCAACAAGGAACCTTATTTATCAACTCAAATAAGAGCATAAACGGCACATTTGTGGTTAATTTGCGCACTCTCGTCAATACTGATTTAAGCGGTGGATCCAAAGATCGATTAGAAGGACACCTTCGAAGTCAGGATTTTTTCGATGTTGAAAAATATCCGACGGCCAAATTAGTCATCAAACAATCTTCAATTCTCGATAAGGTTGAGGAAAAAAAATATAAGATGTTAGTTGAGGGTGATTTAACAATTAAAAATCAAACTCACCCTATTTCTTTTGAAGCTATATTGGATTTAGATTCGAAAATAAAAACGGCAACTGGTTCTTTGGAGTTTGATCGATTACTTTATGGCGTACAATATCGTGCTGAACGTTATTTAGATGACCCTTCAACTTTCTGGAATAAAATTGTTGCGAATACGCAAACGTCAATGGATAAAGTAATTAGAGATATGATTAAAGTGGATTTTAACATTTCGACAACTGCTAATTTGATTTCAGAATAAAAAAATTCTTACCGAATACTAGATTGCACAGTAAGATTATTTATCCCAGACATTCGAAATTTGAATTAAAATAATTGCTAAGGCTAACAAAATACAAATTACTGTTTTAAGAGTAGGAATTTCTTTTAACATTGACCAGCTCATTATTCCAAAAATTATTGTACCTACTCCAAAACCAACCATTCGGAAATTCCAAGTAAATCCAAAATGAAGAAATGAAAACTTAGTGGCATAAAAATACATTACTCCAACTGGAAACCCGACTAAAGCTGTTGTCCAAGGATTATTCCAAAACCATACCTCTTTCCAAACAAACTGACTATGTAACTGGAACCAAGAAATAGTGTTGGCTATGATAAGTAAAATAATTGAATACCATAAATACATTGGTGTGATTATAAATACAAAAAAAGATAAATTCTTATTTTATTTTCAAGTCTTAAAAGATTTTAAGAAACATCTTTTAAATCAGGCTACAATTGATTTACTGCATCAATCCTTTAAAAACAAAATAAGGAATGATTATATATAGGGTGACATCTCGAATTAGATAATAGAGAAAAATAGCTACACCAATTTTCCAACCATATTGTTGGAACATTGCTTTAATTGCGTATTTTAACCCATTTTCTCGAGTATTAGTGCGAAGTTCATTGAGGATTTTTAACATGCGGAAATATACAAAATTCTAATAGAGTTCGGAATTAATAAATGGAACTAAAGCTAAAACAATAGCTTCTTGATAATAACTTGTTCTAGTAATGATATCTTGCGTTAAAATGCCAACTGCCCCATTCTGTTGCTTAGAGTTTTGGCGCTGAAAAACTTGATCATCTGCTTCACCTAATTCCAACCCTTGATCGATCAACTTACTGACTTTTTTAGGTAGGGTAAAACTTGCTGTTTTGGAAATCCCTTGTTTTCCATTAGTATCTTGAATCACTATCCAAGCAAAGGCTTCATAATCTTGATTTCTTTTTTCTACTCCCCCTTCAATTCCTACGTAATACTCTGCTGGAAACTGTAAGATATTTTTCACACGGTTTTTTGCTCCGGTAAGCGTCTCTTCGCTACTTAGTGGTTGATCATTGACCCCAGATGAAGATTATTTTCCTTCAATAGTAAAAGAAGTGAAATAATGTTCAAATGCTAACCGTGTTGCATTGATTTTTACTGGGTTTTGAGATCCAACTAATATTTTACTGTTCATGGCTCAAGATTAATGGATAAAAGATCATTCCAATTGGTGGTATATGACTGCGATAATTTTTCTCTCTTAATAGACCAGGATTCTGGAGAGCCTTGGATAGCATATTTGATCGTATTGAGACCATATGCTTTATTGATAGTATCAATAGAAGAACTCAATAGTTCTTCTTTATTTCTCCTACTATGAAACAACGATTCTTGAACCTGATTATCACGAATAATATTATTCAGGATTACTCCACATTTCTTGTATTCCAATTCTGGAATAAAAATAGCATGCAATCCTTGAATTGCTGCTTGAATAATCCCTGCTGTGTCATTAATAGCTAAAGGAAAATTAACAGTGATAAATTGGCGATATTGCGGTAAATCATCGCGAAAACGATTGGTAGAAACATAGACTCCTAATGAGGTAATATAGCCCTTTTGTGTACGTAGTTTTTCAGCAGCTCGTGCTGCATGTGAGCTAACCGCATTCTCTAAAACAGATAAACTGCTAATGTTCTTACGAAATGATCGAGAAGTTGAAATAGTTTTTTTAGATACAAAGTCATCTTCTAATTCTATTTTAGGAATACCATTTAACTCATCGACAGTATGCCGACTAATAATGGTCATATGTTTTTGTACCCAAAAAGGATTAGCACGTTTCAAATCTAAAGCACTGAAAATTCCATTTAACTTCAAGAATTTAGTTTTTTGTCTCCCTACACCCCAAATATCTTCCACTTTTACTCTCTGCAATAACTCTTCTGTATTGATTTCATCTAATATACAGACACCTTTATCCGGATATAATTTTTTAGCCAAATGATTAGCTATTTTAGCTAAAGTCTTAGTTTTTCCTACGCCAATAGAAACTGGAATCCCAGTCCATTGTAAAATGCGTTTTTTGAGGTCTTCGCAATAAGATTCTACATCGCGATAACGTGGATTTAAAGTAATAAATGCTTCATCAATCGAATACAATTCTACTGAAGGATTTTCTGCTTGAATAATCTGCATAATACGTCGTGAAATATCTCCATATAGAGAAAAATTTGAAGAGTAGACTTGAATATCATGGATTTCTACCAAGTGTTGTATTTTGAAAATTGGGATTCCCATAGGGATTCCTAATTCTTTCACTTCTTGAGAACGTGCAATAACACACCCGTCATTATTGGATAGAACAACAGTTGGTTTATTGAAAAGCTTAGGATTAAAAATTCTTTCACAAGAAACATAAAAGTTATTGCAATCAATAATGGCAATAAGATTATCGGGTTTTGTGGATGACATAAGTCACTACTCCCCATACTGAAAAATCCATTTCGGAATTGATTTCGATTCTTTGAAAATTTTGGTTTGCTGGTACTAAAAATAATTTATTTTTGATTTTTTCAATTTTTTTAACAGTGAATTCTCCATTCAAGATTCCGATAACAATATCATTGTTTTTGGGATTTTTGGAACGATCAACAATCAATAAGTCTCCATCGTTAATTCCTTCATCAATCATTGAATTTCCAATAACTCGGATATAAAAAGTAGCGGCTACATTTTCAACTAAATGTTCGTTCAAATCAATGG
>JALRJJ010000059.1 GCA_023255095.1 bacterium | reverse complement strand
TACTCGCCTTTATAGCGGATTCCTTTCCCTTTGTAGGGCTCTGGTTTTTTGAGAGAGCGAACCTTGGCTGCAAATTGACCAACAATTTGTTTATTAATGCCTTTAATTTCAACCTCATTCTTTTGAACTAATGCTTCAACTCCATCTGGTAAATCAATTGCAATATCATGAGAGAATCCTAATTGTAAAACTAATCTATTGTTCTCAGTTCTTGCAGCATATCCAATACCTTGAATTTGAAGAACTTTTGAAAATCCATTATTAACACCATCGATTGCATTTGAAATTAATTGACGTATTGTTCCATGCATAGCTCTTAATGTCTTTTCGTCGCTAGATCTAGTGACTGAAAGAGAGTTTTCAGAAATATCAACTGATATGCCTTCAAATAAATTGACTTTCATTTCTCCTTTAGGACCGGATATGGTTAAAATTTTTGAAGAATCAGAAATTTTAACTGAATCTGGAATTGTGATTGTTCTTTTTCCTACTCTTGACATAACTTAATAAATGTTGCAGAGCAACTCTCCTCCAATTTTTAATTCTCTAGCTACTTTACTGCTAAGTACTCCTTTTGATGTTGAAATAATGCTGATTCCTAGCCCGTTTAGAACTCGAGGAATTTCAGAACATCCAACATAAACTCTTTTTCCAGGTTTACTTATTTTTTGAATTGAAGTAATTGCTGGCGTGCTATTTTCATATCGTAAATAAATTCTAATATCTTCTTTGTTAGAATCTTTTTTCACGAAAACAAAGTTGTCTATATAGCCTTCTTCCTTAAGAACTAAAGAAATTCTTTTCTTTAAAATAGAAGAAGGTATATCAATCCATCGTTTGTTAGATGAATAACCATTTCTAATTCTAGTACAAAAATCTGCTATTGGATCTGTCATTGACATAAAATAATCTCCTTACCAACTTGCCTTTGTTACTCCGGGAAGATCGCCTTTAAGAGCGAGTTCACGGAATGTAATTCTTGAAATACCAAATCTTCTCATATAACCCTTAGGTCTTCCTGAAACAACACATCTATTAGTTAATCTAATAGCACTAGTACTTCTTGGAAGTTTCTGTAGCTTAGCTTGTGCTGCAAATTTTTCATCATCTGAAGCTTTAGGGTTTTTGATGATTTCTCTTAGCTCTTTTCTTATTAAAAAGTATCTATCTACTTTCTTTTGAAGATGAAACTCTCTTACCATTTTAGATTTTTTAGCCATTTATATCCTCATTTGAATCGTCTTCCTTTTTTACAATTTCACGAACAGGTAACCCCATAGAACGTAATAATTCATAACATTCTTCATTATTTTTTGAAGAAGTTGTAATAACAACATCCATACCTCTTAATGAGTCTACTTTATCATAATCAATTTCAGGAAATACGATTTGTTCTTTAATGCCAAAACTGTAATTACCAAATCCATCAAAAGATTTATTAGATAAACCTCTGAAATCTCGAGTTCTTGGTAGAGCAATGGCACATAATCTTTCTAAAAATTCATACATCAAATTTTTACGTAAAGTCACCTTACAACCAACAGGAAAACCTTTTCTAATTTTAAAATTAGAAACATCTTTCTTTGCTTTAGTTATAATTGGTTTCTGACCAGTGATCAAAAGAAGTTCTTCTAGAGCACTTTGAAGAGATTTCTGATTATTCTTAGCGTCCCCTATTCCCATGTTAAGAGTAATTTTTTCAATTTTTGGGGCTTGCATGACAGAAGAGAAACCAAATTTTTTGATTAAATGAGGTCTTACTTCTTCAAAATATTTTTTCTTATAATTTGGGTTATACATTTATTTAAATCTCTTTACCAGTTTTCTTTGAAATTCTAACTTTACTCTTATCATTAAGGATTTTAAATCCAACACGAGCAGCATTATTGCCATCAAGAACCATTAGGTTTGATACATGTAATGATCGTTCTCTTTCAGTGAATCCACCTTTTGGATTCTCTTGGGATGGCCTTAAAGTTCTCTTAGTTAAAGCAACACCTTCTACTACTGCTCTTTGTGAAACAGGAAAAACTTTTAAAACTTTTCCAGACATACCTTTGAAGTTTCCGGAAATCACTTTAACAATCATATCTTTTCTAATTTTCATTATAATACCTCTGGGGCCATAGAAATTATTTTCATATAGCCACCCTCTCTTAATTCTCTAGCAACAGGACCAAAAATTCTTGTACCTTTAGGTTCATTATTACTGTTCAATATAACAGCAGCATTTTCATCAAATCTTATGTATGAACCGTCTCTTCTTCTGTACTCTTTTGTAACTCGAACAACTACTGCACGAGCAACTTCTCCTTTTTTAACCATACCTCCTGGTGTCGCTGATTTAACAGCTACTACTATAATATCACCAATAGAAGCATATCTTTTTTTCGATCCTCCTAAAACTTTAAAACACATTACAACTTTTGCTCCAGAGTTATCAGCTACTTTTAATCTAGTTTCTTGTTGAATCACTTTATTTCTCGCCTGTTAATAATTTTGAAGCACGCCATCTTTTTGTCTTACTTAAAGGTCTAGAAGAAATTAATTGAACTGTGTCACCCACTTTGAATGAATTATTTTCATCATGAGCATAATATTTTTTAGACCTTTTGATATATTTCTTATATAGTTTATGTTGAATAGTTTTTTCAACACTAACAACAATGGTCTTATCCATTGAAGAAGAAATAACTTTTCCAATTATTTTTGTATTTCTATCCATTTGATTCTTCCATATCATCTAATTGTGACAAAATTGTTAAAATTTTTGCATTTTCTTTTTTGACTTCTTTAATAACTTTATAATCTTCAAGTTGCTGAATTGATTTTTGAAAACGATATTTCTGTAAAGATTCACTGTTTTCTAAAAGCTTAGCTCTTAAATCTTTTGAACTCATTTTTCTTAGATCGCTAATTTTCATCTAAACCTCTTCTAGCAACAAGTTTGGTTTTAATCGCCAATTTATTTCCGGCAATTCTAAAAGCTTCTTGTGCAACTTCTCTTGAAATTCCCTCAACTTCAAAAAGTATTCTTCCAGGTTTGACATTAGCTACCCAATATTCTGGAGACCCTTTACCTTTACCCATTCTAGTTTCTAATGGTTTTTTAGTGATAGGCTTGTCTGGAAAAACACGAATCCACATTTTTCCTATTTTTCTTACTCTTCTTGAAATTGAAATTCTAGTTGCTTCAATTTGTCTAGCAGTAATCCATCCAGGTTCTAAAGCTTTTAAACCATAACTTCCAAAGCTAACTTCGGTTCCACCCTTAGCCATACCACGTCTGTGACCTCGGTGAACTCTTCTATATTTAATCTTTCTTGGTTCTAGCATCATTTTTCAGTCCTTGTAAATCCATTACAAATCCATACTTTTATACCAATAATTCCATAAGCTGTATGAGCTTCAACCAACGCATAATCAATATCAGCACGAATGGTATGCAATGGAACTCTTCCTTGCATAAATCTCTCTGATCTAGCTATTTCAACACCACCTAATCTTCCAGATATATTAATTCTAATACCTTCTGCACCCATTCTCATTGTTGATTGCATTGCCTTATTTAAAACTCTTCTGTAAGCCATTTTCTTTACGAGTTGAGCAGCAATATTTTGACCTACAAGTTCAGCATTAAGTTCAGGTCTTTTAACTTCATTAATGTTTAATTGAATATTTTGATTGTTACATAGAGCAGTTAGTTCTTTTTTAATTTTTGATACTTCTTCTCCACCCTTGCCGATAACAATTCCTGGTCTGGCAGTATTAATATTAATGGTTATAGCTTGAGAAGTTCGTTCAATAATAACTGATGCTATTGATGCATCCTTTAGTCTGTTCTTCAAATATTTTCTTATTTTAATATCTTCAGCTAAATCAGAAGCATAAGCATTCTTTTTTGGAAACCAATTTGATGACCAATTTTTAGTAACCTCTAATCTTAAACCGATTGGATGTGTCTTTTGTCCCATTAATTAACCTATAATTACCTTTAAATGACTAGTTCTTTTTCTAATTCTTGTAGCTCTACCTTGAGCTCTTGGTCTAAATCTTTTCAAAGCAGGACCTTCATCTACTGTAATAGCTTTGACTACTAATGAATTTAGATCTTTATCAAAATTATCAGATGCATTCGCATTAGCAAGGGCAGATGATAAAGTTTTGAAGATAAAATAGGCGCCCTTTTCATCCATGAATTGTAAAGAAATTAGAGCTTTATTAACATTCAAACCTCTTACAACATCAGCTACTTTTCTAAGTTTCTTTGGAGCTAATCTTAAGTTTTTAGATTGAGATACAAATTCCATAATTACTTCTTCTTTCTATCTCCTGAATGCATTCTAAAAGTTCTAGTCGGAGAAAATTCACCTAACTTATGACCAACCATATTTTCAGTTATAAAAACTGGAATAAATTTATTTCCGTTATGAACAGCAAAGGTGTGTCCAACAAAATCTGGAATAATTATTGACTGACGCGCCCAAGTTTTGATTACAGTCTTATTTGAAGATTCATTCATCTTTTCTACTTTTTTCATCAATTTTAAATCGACGTGAGGTCCTTTGATAATAGATCGAGACATTATTTATTTCTCCTTTTCACAATCATAGAATTAGATTTCTTCTTCTTTTTTCTAGTCTTAAATCCTTTAGTAGGAACTCCAGTTGGAGAAACAGGATGACGTCCACCAGAAGTTTTTCCTTCTCCACCTCCATGTGGGTGATCAACAGGATTCATCGCTACACCTCTTACTTTAGGTCTTTTTCCTAACCATCTAGATCTACCAGCTTTACCAGAACTAACCAACTCATGTTGTTTATTTCCGACAACTCCAACTGTTGCTAAACAATTTTCTTGAACCATACGAACTTCACCTGAAGGCATTTTTAAAGTAACTAATCCACCATCATGTGCCATAACTTGAACACCAGCACCAGCACTTCTAGCCATTTGTGCTCCTTTTCCAGGATAAAGTTCAACATTATGAACAAACTGACCGGAAGGTATATGCTTCAGTTGCATACAATTACCATTCTTTAAAGCTACTTGTTCCCCAGAAAGAATAATATCACCTACCTTTAATCCATCAGGTTGAATAATATATCTTTTCTCTCCGTCAACATAATGAATCAGCGCAATAAAAGAGCTTCTATTTGGATCGTATTCAATAGTAGCTACTTTACCTTCAATATTAAATTTATCTCGCTTAAAATCAATAAGACGATAAGATCTTTTGTGACCACCGCCTCTTCTTCTTGAAGTAATTCTTCCATTATTATTTCTTCCACCAGTCTTCGTGAGCTTACAGATTAATGACTTTTCTGGTTTATCAGTAGTAATCTCTGAAAAATCAGGTCTAGAAGCAAATCTAGCAGCTGGTGTAACCGGTTTTAATTGTCTAATTCCCATAATTTTTATACGCTAAATAAATCTATACTATAACCTTCTACAAGAGTAACAATAGCTCTTCTTTTCATTTTGGTTGAACCAGAAGTTCTAATTGTTCTTCCTCCACTTTTAACAGTCATTTGTTTCATTTTACCTTTTTTATTACTTATAGCAACTTTTGAAACTTTAACATTAAATTTTTTTTCCACAGCTGATTTTACATCAAGCTTGTTAACATCAACTGGAACTTCAAATGCATATTTTCTTTGAGCATCTTGAAGAATTGTCATTTTTTCAGTAACAATTGGTCTTATTAAAATTTTTGAGAAATGAGTATTCATTAGTTTTTATCCCCAAATCTCTCATTTAATGAATTCAAACCTTCGCTATCAATAATAATTGTTTGACAATCCATTAGATCAATGATGGAACATGAATTAGCTTTCACTAGTCTAATACTCTTAACATTTCTGCTTGAAAAAAACAGATTATCACTAATAGTTGATGTTACAATAGTTAATTTTTTATTTTCCAATTCAAATTTCTTTAAAAAGTTGACAAAATCTTTAGTTTTATTTGAATCTATTGAAATGGATTCTACAATTTTAAATTTTTCTTCTTTAACTAAATCTGACAAAACACATTTAAAAGCTAATTTTTTGATCTTTGAATTAACTTTTTTGTAATAATATCTTGGTGATGGTCCAAAAACAACACCTCCACCTCTCATTAAAGGCGATCTACTTGTACCCTGTCTAGCATTACCAGTTCCTTTTTGACGGAATGGTTTTTTACCTCCACCAGATACTAAAGCACGATTTTTAGATGAACTTGTACCTTGTCTATTATTTATAAGTTCAGCATTAACAGTTTGATAAACAGCCTGCTCATTCATTGGGACCTTGAATAATGTATCATTCAAGGTAAAATCTTTATTAGTATCTATTGATTTTAATTTCATTATTTTTTCAAAATATAAATTGTTGAATTATTTGAGCCAGGTATGGCACCTTTTATATATAAAACATTATTATCTCTGTCTATATCCATAATAACAAGATTTTTAACTGTAACATAATCTGAACCTTTTCTACCAGCCATTCTCATCCCTTTAAAAACTCTCGATGGATCTGAAGATTGACCAATAGAACCAGGGGCTCTCTCTGTATGTTTATTACCATGAGTTGCATCTGACCTATTAAAATTATGGCGTTTAATTACTCCAGCAAATCCTTTCCCTTTAGAAATCGATTTAATATTAATTACTTCACCAATATTAAAAATAGAAGAATCAAATTGTTGTCCAATTTGATAATCAAAATCATCAAGAGATTTAAATTCTGCAATGATTGAAGCGGATTTAAGATTTGCCTTATTTAAATGGCCTTGCATAGGCTTATTTGTTCTTCTAAGTGATTTTGTTCCAAATGCTAACTGTACTGCATTATACCCATCATTATCTGAAGTTTTAATTTGAGAGACGGTACAAGGTCCAGCACTCACTAAGGTAACTGGAACCAAATGTCCATTATTATTAAACATTTGAGTCATTTTTATTTTTTTACCTATTAAACCGTACATTATTTATCCTCTAATCTCAATATCAACACCTGACGGAAGATCAAGCTTCATTAATGATTCAACAGTTTTTGGAGTAGAATTAACAATGTCAACTACTCTTTTATGAATTTTAGTTTGAAATTGTTCTCTAGATTTTTTGTCAATAAATGGAGATCTAAGAACAGTATAGACCGTTTTCTTTGTTGGCAAAGGTATTGGCCCAGAAATAATAGCACCAGTAGATTTAGCAGTGCGAATAATTTTTTCTGCAGACTTATCAAGAAGCTTGTGATCGAAGGCTTTTAAAGAAATACGTATTAAGTCTTGGCTCATTAATTTGACTCCTCATTATTTAACTTAGATTTCATTAACTTATCTTCAACAGATGATGGGACTTTTGAATATTCAAGGAAGTCCATATAAAAATTTGCTCTACCTTGAGAAATAGATCTTAAATCAGTAGCATACCCAAACATTTCGCTTAAAGGAACAGCTGCTTTAACAACCTGATTAGAACCTTGCTGTTCCATTGATTCAACTTTACCTCTGCGTGAATTAATATCACCAATAACATCTCCTAAATAATCATCAGGAGTGGTAGCTTCTACTCTCATAATAGGCTCCATTAGTACAGGATTGGCAGCTTTACAAGCTCTTGAAATAGCTCTAGATCCAGCTACTTTAAAAGCAATTTCAGATGAATCAACATCATGATAAGAACCAAAAACTAGCTCAACTTCGATATCAGGTATGGGGTATCCATATAAGACACCATTTTTTAACTGCTCTTGAATACCAGCATCAACAGCAGGAATATATTCTCGAGGAATGACTCCTCCTACAATCTTATTAACAAACTTATAACCTTCTCCTTGAGCGGCAGGTTTAACATTAATCACAACATGACCATACTGACCTCTACCACCAGACTGTCGAACAAATTTCTCATCAATGTTATCAACTGGTTTTTGAATAGCTTCTCTGAATGAAACCTGAGGTTTACCCACATTGGCATTGACATTAAATTCTCGTTTTAATCTATCAATAATAATCTCTAAGTGAACCTCTCCCATTCCAGAAATAACTGTCTGACCTGTTTCAGTATCAACATTGACTTTAAAGGTAGGATCTTCTTCACTTAATTTACTCATACCTTTCGCTAGCTGATCTTGGTCACCCTTAGATACAGGTTCAATTGATACAGAAACAACTGGGTCTGGAAATTCCATAGACTCTAAAATAATGTCTCCTTTTTCAGATAAAGTATGTCCAGTCATGACATCTTTTAGGCCAATAACAGCAACAATTTCACCTGCTTTTGCCTCTTCTAATTCTTCTCTTTTATTTGCATGCATTTGGAGAATTCTTGAAACGCGTTGTTTTTCTCCAGTATTAGCATCAATACAAAAAGAACCTTTTTTCAATATACCAGAATAAACTCTGATATATGTTAATTTTCCTACAAAAGGATCTGTTGCTATTTTAAAAGCTAATGCACTAAAATCACCATCAGTAGAATTTTTAATCTTAACTTTCTGATCTGGGTCATTCACTGAAGAACCTTCAATTGATTCAATGTCTACTGGAGAGGGAAGAAAGTCACATACAGCATCTAGTACTCTTTGTACGCCTTTATTCTTAAAAGCAGAACCACAAAGGGTAGGAATAAAGGCATTGTCTAAACAACCTTTCTTCAAAGCAGACTTAATTTCATCTTCAGTAATTTCTTCTTCTCCTAAATATTTTTCCATCAGCGCATCATCAAAAGAAGCAACTTCTTCTAATAGAAAGTTTCTCCATTTATCGGCATCGGATTGTAAATCACTTGGAATCTCTATGGATTCAAATTCTGCACCTTGCGATGAATCAATATATCTAATAGCTTTCATTGTTAATAAGTCAATAATACCAGAAAAAGTCTCACCAGAACCAATAGGTAGGGCAATTGGAAGAGGTTTGGTATTTAATCTTTTCTTCATCGTATCAATTGCATTATAAAAATCTGCACCTACACGATCCATTTTGTTTATAAATGCTATTCGAGGAACATTATATTTTGTAGCCTGTCTCCAAACAGTTTCACTTTGAGGTTCTACGCCAGCAACAGCACAAAAAACGGCTACAGCTCCATCTAGTACTCTAAGAGACCTCTCAACTTCCATAGTAAAATCTACGTGACCAGGAGTATCAATCAGATTAACTCTTTTTTTATTCCAGTAAAACGTCGTGGCTGCTGAGGTAATTGTAATACCTCTTTCTTGTTCTTGAGCCATCCAATCCATTGTTTCAGCTCCATCATGAACTTCTCCAATTTTATGGGATTTACCGGAGTAAAAAAGCATTCTTTCT
>JALRJJ010000046.1 GCA_023255095.1 bacterium | reverse complement strand
AACGAAAATTTTTTGGCCTCTAAATAATTTTTATATTGATGGAATTCCTTGGTCAAATCCTAAAGTTTGGTTTTCAAATCTTGCTGGCTTAATATTTCTTTTTGCTTACAGGAAATTCAAATTCGGAAAATTTTTTTAAATAAATTTTTTAAAATATATCCAGCCATCTTAGGGTTTTCTTTTAATCGTCTAATAGAATAGTCATACCAATTATCCCCAAAAGGAAGATATATCCTAACTTTGAAACTTTGACTTAGAAGCTCTTGAAGTTTTTTCTCAATAGGTACACCATGTAATGATTGGAATTCAAATTGACTGTTTGGAATGTTATTTTCAATAATCCACGATGAAAGATGGTTAATAATTTCTTCATCGTGTGTAGCTATTGCGATATAAGAATTGTTTAGCAATCCCTTTTTAACAAGTGAAATATAATTTTCTCTTATTTTATAGAAGTTTTTAAAGACAATAGATTCATCTTCTACATATATTCCTTTACAAATTCGAACATTAAAATTTTCATCAGATAAAATTTCTAAATCATTTTCTGATCTTAACATATAAGCTTGAAGCACTATCCCAACTTTATCATAAATTTTAATACATTCTTTGTATAATTGTATAGTTTCACTGGTATAGGGTGAATTTTCCATATCAATTCGAAGAAAATTATTTGTTTCTTTCGCAGCTTTTAATAGCTCAAATAGATTTTTTTTAACTACATCGTATCCCAAATCTTGTCCAATGTGTGTTAGTTTGATTGAGATATTTGCTGAAAGATTATTTTGATTTATCAATTGATAAATTTCTTTATAATGATTTGTAATCCTTTCAGCTTCAATTTCTGTTTTAACATGTTCTCCCAGAATATCAATTGCTACATCGTATCCTTGATTGTTGAGCTTGAGAACACTATCTATCATTTCATCATTAGTTGTTCCAGCTATGTATGGAGAAGCAACTAACCGAACAAAAGATTTGGGAAGAAAGGGAATAATTGTAATTATTAATTTATTTAGTAACTTCATTAGCGATAAATTTAACAAATTACAAAAAATATGAAAGTAGTATTAATTATTGGAGGTGCAGTTTCAGGTTCAACAGCTGCGCAAAAACTATCAGAACAAGGAATTAAGTCTGTTATTATTGATCAAAACTCAATGCCCTATGGTAAGATTGAAGATGGACTTCCTAGATGGCATGAAAAACAAAGGATAAGCGAATATTTTAAGATTGACGAAATTCTATCTAATGAACTAGTAAGTTTTGTTCCAAATATGAAGGTTGGATCGGACATTTCTTTAGAAGAATTAATGAACATGGGTTGGAGCTGTATATATTTTGCTAACGGTGCTTGGAAAGATAGAAGTTTTCCAGTGGACGAAATTGAGAGTTTCAAAAATTTTTATTATCAAAATCCTCTAGTTTATTGGTTTAATCATTATCATGAGAATGGTTACCAGGGAGCATCTGTTTCAATTGAAGATAATGTTATCGTTATTGGCGGAGGATTAGCATCTATTGATGTTTGTAAGATATCTCAATTAGAACTTGTCAGACAAAAAGTTGAGTCCAGGATTAAAAATTTTGATATTATAGAAATGGAGCATAAGGGAATTCCAGATTATTTAGCTGAACATGGTATTTCCTATGAAGATCTTGGCATAAAAGGAACAACTTTAATTTATAGAAGAGACATTGAAAGTATGCCACTAACCACTATTCCAGATGATTTAAGTGAAGATATGATTGAAAAACGAAAGATGGCTCGTAGAAAAATCCTTGAAAATACTACTTCAAAATTCTTATTTAAAGTCTTAGAAAATACTCAACCTTGTGGGATACATTTAGAAAACAATTTACTAGTGGGTCTAAAGGTTTTAACAAGCAAAAATATCAATGGTGAATTAAAAACAATTGAGGATTCAGAAAAGGTTATCAAAGGAAAAACTTTTATTAGTTCAATTGGTAGCCTTCCAGAACCAATCCAAGGCCTTCCAATGAATGGTTCTGTTTATGATATTGTAGATCAAAATTCTGGAAAATTTAATCATTTGGACTCTGTCCACGGAATGGGAAATGCCATTACCGGTAAAGGAAATATTAAAGCATCTAGAGTCAGTGCTAAAACTGTGAGTGAATTAACAATGGAAGATATTATTGAAATTGATTCTGATTCTTCAGAAAAAATCTTTGAAAAAGTTAAAGAGTGGCAATCAAAGAATAATTATGATGGAGATTATTTTTCTTGGAAAGCTAAAGTATCTCAAAAATAAATTTAAAAATCCTTTAATTCGATAATCTTTTTTTCTTATCTTCTCGGTGCCAAAAATCAATTTTTAAATGAAAAAGATTACAATCAAAAAAGGTCATGATATTAATGTAGCTGGAAAGTCAAGAATTGATTCATTAAGTGAAAAATTCTCTGAAACAGTTTCTGTTTCACCAGTAGAGTTTAATTATATAAAACCAAAATTATTAATTGAAGAAGGTCAGTCAATCAGAATTGGTGAGCCAATTTTTTATGATAAAAATAACCCATCTATTAAATGGCCATCCCTTGCTACTGGAGTAATTGAGAAAATTGAGTATGGAGAAAGAAGAGCTGTATTAAATATTATTACTCGTATAGATCATGAAGCAGAGAATAGGCAAACTTCTCAAATAACAAATCTTAGTTCTCGGGATGAAGTAATTAATTTTCTTTTAGATAAAAATTTATTTCCTTTTATTCAAAAACGTCCATTTGATATTGTAGCTAATCCTGATGAAAAACCTAAAGCTATTATTGTTAGCTTTGCTAATACTGCTCCCCTTGGAACAGATTTCAATTTTTCTTTGTCTCAAGAAACAAAATACATCAATGAAGCATTGAAAAACCTTAAAACTCTAACGGTTGGTAAGATTTATGTCGCTGTAAATTCTTCTCAATTTGATTTTGTTGATGATTTAGAATTTGTAGAAAAAATCATTGTAGAAGGGCCTCACCCTTCAGGTAATGTAGGAGTTGTTCTCAATCATGTAGATCCAATTAATAATAAAGACATTATTTGGACCATAAAACCACACCACTTAGTAATTCTTGGAAAAGCTTTCTTAAATGGTACTTATGATTTTAAAACTATGATAAATCTTGCTGGACCAGGTGTCAAAAATCCTTGTTATATTAGCACAAGATTAGGAGCCAATCTAAATGCTTTGTGTAAGGATAATTTGATTGATTCCAGTTTGAGAATAATCTCAGGAGATGTTTTAACTGGAAAGCAAGTATCAATTGAAAATTTTTTAGGTTTTTACCACTCTTCTGTTTCTGTCATACTGGAGTCTTTTGATAGACCTTTTATCGGATGGCTTCATCCTGGTGGTAAATCAAAATATAGTGTTTTCAATGCCTATTTTGGTGGTAATAAAAATCCTTTTGAATTTACTACTCTTCAAAATGGAAGTCATCGTGCTTTAGTTCCAATTGACGCTTGGGAAAAAGTTTTTCCAATGAATATCTATATCAATGCTTTAATTCGTAGCATTGAAGCGGGAGATTTTGAAGAAATGGAGAAACTAGGTATCTATGAATGCTCTGAAGAAGATGTTGCTTTGTGCTCTTTTGTTTGTCCATCAAAGACTGATGTTGCTGGGATAATTCGCAAAGGTTTAAATATGATTTATTTGGATAAATAATGAAGTTTTTAAAAAATATTTTTGAAAAAACAGGAAAGTTAGTAGAGAAAGATAAACCGCTTTCTTGGGCTTATCCAATTTGGGAGGCTGCTGATACTATATTCTTTTCTACAGATAGTCAGACCCAATCTGGTCCCCATATTAGAGATAATATGGATATTAAAAGGACAATGTTTTTTGTAGTAATAGCTTTAATTCCTTGCTATATATTTGGCGCATATAATATTGGCTATCTTTACTCCAATGCTTTAAACATTGATTCCAGCTTTATTCCTT
>JALRJJ010000123.1 GCA_023255095.1 bacterium | reverse complement strand
TCTTTAAATAAATTTATTTAATAGATACTCTAAATTGTGTGAAAATTCCTAAATTTTTATCAAGTTTTAATATTTTTATAGTTGTAGCTTTCATAAGTCCAATTTTTTATCTTTTTTTTTTCATGAATTTGATTTTGAAATTTAATAAATCCTTATGTATTTTGATATAAGATATGAATGATAAAATTCCAATTTTTCCATTACCGCTTGTAGTCTTGCCAGGTGAAAAAATTCCTTTACATATTTTTGAAGAGAAATATAAAAAAATGATTGAGTATTGCTTAAAAAATGATAAAAAGTTTGGAATTGTAAACACAAAAAATAATGACTCTCTTATTTTTGGTTGTACTGTGTCCATTGAAAAAGTTTATAGTGAAGATCAGTCTACTGGAGAATATGATATTATCGTTGCTGGAGAAGAGCGCTTCATTGTTAAAAGTTATAATCATTCAAAGTCTTTTAAAGAAGCTTATGTTACCATATGGGAAGACAGCGATATCTTTCACGACTCTAATAGTTTACAAAAAACAAACGCCCTTTTTTATGAAGTGCTTTTAAAGCTTGGAGAAACAACGCAGATATCACAGTTTGAAGCCCCTAAAAGTTCTTACGAAATTTGTTCGATGCTCGATATAAATTTAAATGCCAAAAAAATCTTACTTAAATCTCAATCTGAAAATGACCGCTTAATTCTCTTAAGAAGACTTTTGAAAAAAGCTATTATAAAATTAGATCAGTCTAAGGGTGGCTACCTTCAGAGCGTAGAACATATAGCTGCTCAATACGAAGCTTAGTTTTTTTTCGGTTTTATATTTCCTGAAAATATTTTAATAAAATCATCAACAATCGCATAAGATACTGGTACTAACAACAGAATAACAAAAGTTGCAAAAAGTATTCCAATCCCCAAAGAGATTGCCATCGGCTTTAGGAAAAGCACCTGCGTTGATCTATTGAATAATAAAGGAGCGATTCCAAGAAAAGTAGTAAGTGAGGTCAAAATAACCGGACGAAATCTAGTTCTAACTGCATCTAAAACCGCATCTCTTGTTCTTGCTCCTTCTTCTTTTGCACGACTTATAAATACTACTAAAAGGAGACTATCGTTTACCACAACCCCCGAAAGGGCTACTACACCCAGGAGTGAAAGAACAGACATCGGTTGGAACAATAATAGGTGTCCTAAAATGGCACCCACTATTCCAAAAGGAATTGCTGATAATACAATTAAAGGTTTAAAGTAAGATTTCAAAGGTATAGCCAAAAGAACAAAGATTGTAAAAATAGCCAATCCAAATTTTATAAAAATATCATTTAGTTGTTCCGCCTGTTCGGCTGCCTCTCCAGCCAATGCAAAATCAACTCTTCCGTTTTTTTGCTCTAAAATTCTTTTTAGTTCACCTTTTGGTTTATTTTCTGCATTTAGCATGCTACTTAATATCATTGTTGAGGTATTCTTGGTAATATCAACATCTGCAGTTACTTGAATAACCCTGTTTCCATCAATTCTTGTTATAGCTGATTTTCCTTCAGTTTCAACAATGTTCGCAACTGAGTAGAGGGGAACTTTAAATCCCTGGCTTGTTCTTATTCTTAAATTATTTAAAGTAGACAAAGATTCTCTTTCTTCTCTTGGCAGTTTTAACATAACCTTAATATCATCATCGCCCCTTTGAATTCTTTGAACTTCTTCACCATAAAATGACTGTCGAATTTGTCGTGCAATTTCAATATTGGTTATTCCATAAGATTCAGCGTTTGGGAGGAGATTGATCTGTAGTTCATTTTTCCCTCTTTTATCTGAATCGTTTATATCTATAGCACCATTGTATGAAGATAAAAGTTTTTTTGTTTCTGAAACTACCATATCTAAATCTTCAAAACTTTTTCCTGAGAATTCATAATCAATAGGCTTTCCAGCATTAAAAATATTAGCTGAAAAATTTAATCGCTCGACATCAGGTATCGTTCCAACGCGTTCTCTCAAAATATTAATTACTTCATTGGCCCCAGTTAACCCCCACCTTTCATCTGCCGGACTAAGGATTACAACCACTTCTCCCAAATGAGGCGTAGAGCTTGATTGCACGGTCCCTCCCTGAGGACTATTAGCAGCCTCTTGTTCGCTAAAGTATTGAGCACCAACAGTTGTAAGCACATGAGTAATTATTGGTTGGCTATTTTTTTCAAAAAGCTCTTTTTTTAGATTAAGGGCTTTTTCTTCAATAATAGCAACAATTGATTCAGTCTTTTCTATCGGAGATCCCTCTGCAAGCTCCACGGTGATTGCAACTTCTTCAGCTTCTAAGACAGGGAAAAATTGCCATTTAACCCATCCTCCTCCAACTAATGAAAACGATAAAATTAAAAGAGATATAAAAATTGCAATTGTTTCATATCTAAATTGCAGAGCTTTTTTAACCATAGGTAACCAGAATCCATCCACAAAATCATAGAGTTTTTCAGAGCAATAATTTCGACTACTTTTTAAAACCTTCCCAAACTTTATGAATCTTTTTTGGAACCACTCCCCCGCATGATATAAATGGGAGGGTAGTATAGTAGTTGACTCGATTAAAGAAAAAATTAAAATTGGTATAGCGGTCAATGGAAAAGTTCTCCAAATGGGCCCTGTATCTCCTGCTAAGTCAAGCATTGGTGCAAAAACAACAATTGTTGTTAAGACACCAAAGAAAACGGGCGTCAAGACTTCCGTTGTACCTTTAATAGTTGAATCATAGTTATCTTCTTTAAGCTTTATCCTTCTTCTAAAAACATTTTCACCTACAATAATGGCATCATCCACTACTATACCAAGAACGACAATAAACATAAAAGTGGAAAGCACATTTATTGTTACTCCCATGAACGGCAAAAGAATTAACGCACCTCCAAATGAAATGGGAATTCCCATTGCGACCCAAAAAGCAACTGATGGTCTTAAAAAAAGGGTGAGTAATATTAGAACTAGAACCATTCCGACAGCAAAATTTTTGTAAAGAATACTAATTCGATCTTCTAGATATCTTGCCTGATCATACCAATATTCAATCTTAATGCCTTCTGGCATAAGATTTTTTTGATTATTTACAAACTCTCTTAATTGATTTGCAGCAATAAGAACATCTTGTTCACCCACCAAGTTGGCACTGATAAACATCGCAGGAGAGCCGTCCCATCTAAAAAACTTTTCAGATTCCTCAAAAGAATCCTTTATGGTAGCAACATCTTTAAGAAGAAGTTGATTCCCATTCAAATTTGTTTTAATAACTATATTTTCGTATTCAGACCCACTATAAGATTGGCCAACTGTTCTTATTAGTAAATCACCTTTCTGGCTTGGTAAAATTCCACCGGGCAAATCTATTGAGCCCAAATTGATTGCTTGGG
Organism: bacterium; assembly: GCA_023255095.1. Taxonomy (GTDB): domain Bacteria; phylum Fidelibacterota; class Marinisomatia; order Marinisomatales; family Marinisomataceae; genus Marinisoma. Next base: position 5,970 of record JALRJJ010000123.1, on the reverse strand, counting down.
CAATTTGGTCGAAGTTCAAATTATATTTTTCAAGATTCTTTTCTGACACCTCAATAGAGATTTCTTTATTTCTTTGACCAAAGATCTCAGTAAATGATATTTCACTCAGGTTTTTAATGTCCTCATTAATATTTTTAGTTGTCTCAAGCAATACATTCTCATCAGCGTTCCCATAAATAACAACATCTAAAACCTTTTCATTGGTATCTAATTTTTTTACTAATGGCGTTTCAGAATTTTTTGGAAAAGTTGTAATGGAGTCTATGATATCCTTGATATCATCTAGCGTGGAGTCTAAATCTTCATTGGCAAAAACTCTAATGGTGACAACCCCCAAACCTTCAAGAGAACTAGAACTTAATTTTTTAATTCCAGCTACACCTTCAAGTCTGTCTTCAATTTTTGAACAAATACTTGCCTCAACTTCTGCTGCCGAAGCCCCGGGATATGGGACAGTAATTAAAACAACATTTGGATCTGGTCTTGGAAAAAACTCAGATTTAATATTTGGATAAGAAATAAAAAAACCTCCGACGATTAAAAAAATCATAAATAAATTAGCCGGAACGCTATTTTTAACAAACCAAGTAACAATACCTTTCATTTTAATATTTTGGGTTAACCATCATAGTTGAAGATGAAATTGAAATTTTTGAAACCATAATCCTTTCTCCAGGTGAAATTCCATTATTAATAATAACATTTTCGTTGTTTTTCTTTAATACAGAAACTTCTCTAATTTCAATTCTGTTATCATTTCCAACAATGATAACTTCATTTTTTGCATTTATTGCTTCAGATGGAATAACATAAATATTTTCTAAAGTTACGCCACTAATTTCAGCTTGAACAAAAAGACCTAAGGGGATGCTGGGACTATTTTCTTCAAGTAAATCGTTTTCAAAATAGCCAATTAATTTTACCATTCTAGTAGTAGGATCTATTACTCCATCAACGCGCTCTAAAAATCCTACCCATTGTTGATTAACTCCTTTGTATGGTGCAGAAATAATAATTTCTGATTTTTGGTAGTCTTCGAGCTTTCTTCCATCCATGGGAATATTTAAAAATCGTAAATCAGAGTCTTGAACTGACAGTTCCACTTCAATTAAATTTGATTTATATATTGTTCCCAGGGGTTGTCCAGGAACTACTGAAGAGCCAAGATCAATATTGGCACCCTGTATTCTGCCGGTATATGGAGCAGTAATATCTGTTTTACTTAGTTTTTTATTCGCTGAGTCAACAAGAGCTTTGGCTGCATCATATCCAGCTTTGGCTTGTTTCAATTGAGGTATTTTTAATGCTAGTTCGCTGGGCTCAGTTTTTTGATTAATTTTTTCCCAGGCTTCTTGCGCTATTTCTGCCTCAGCTAATGCAAGCTTGTATTGAATATCTGCTGTTGCAAGCTGAAGTTCAGCGTTTTTCAGAGAAAGTTTTAAGTCAGTATCATCAATTTTTGCAAGGATCTGACCTTTTAAAACTGAACTACCTGCAGAAAATTGATTCGATTTATAAACTATCTCACCCATAACTTCTGAAGTTAGAACTGTGTTAATAGTGGCTCTAGTGGTGCCCGAAGATAGAATCTTAGTATTCCAGCTTTGAGGAAGTGCAATCACGACTTTTACATCTGGCGGTGGTGCATCAGCAGCAGGTTCAGGCTGCACTTTTCCTAGCACTACTAGTATGTAGCCTATCATCAAAGATCCAATAATAATGAATAATGGCTTTAACCTATCTTTTAGTTTCAAATCTAAACCCTCCTCCAAGTGCTAAAATTAAATTGATTCTTTTTTCAATGCGCATTTTTTCTGACTGAGCTAGATATATTTTAACATCTGATAATCTATTTTCTTGAGTTATTATTTCTTCAAACCCTACGATACCCTGTCCGTATTCTTTCAACGTAATACTATAAATTTTTTCAGTCGCTTCAAGAATTTTAATTGATTCATTTAATGCAATTTGGGCTATTCTATCCATCTCAAGCGCTGTTTCAACTTCTGCATAAGCCCCTAAAACTTTTGACATATAATTATACATAGCAATTTCAGCATTGTTTTTAGCTAATTTGCGATTATTAATAAGTTTCCCAGAGTTGAATATGGGTGTAAAAAAAGATATTGAACCGCTCCATACCTTAAAATCTTCATCAAGCAAATCCTTCAAATCATTAGACGCCGTACCATTGCTTCCAATAAGATTAAAAGATGGAAGCAATTGTTTTGTAGCAACTTTCTTCTTTTGCAACGATGACAAAAGCGCAAAGCGTGCTGATAACAAATCTGGTCTTCTCTGAATAATTTCAGATGGAACATAAGATGGAATTGGGGGTAAGGACCCTGGAAAATCTTTTTTTATTCGCTCATTTTCAATAAGGGGAAACATGGATTGTAGAATTTTTGTGCTTCTAATTAGACTATTGTATCCAGCCCTAATATTTTCATATTCTGTATTTGTCTGTGATAATAAAATTTCTATCTGTTTGAGCTGTTTTTCAGAAATAGAACCTTGTTGATAGCGCTGATATGATAGCTCATAAAGCGTAGTCAAATTTTTTAATTTTTCCTCAGCCCAATCCAAGCTCTTTTGGAGTTCAACCGTTCCATAAAAAAGTTTAATGGCTTCTGCTGTTAATGATAGTTCATAATAATTTTGAGAATATTTAGCGGAAAGATAGTCCATTTTAGATGCTAAAGACTGATTAAAAACTTTTCCCCATAAGTCAATTTCCCATTGTGCAGTTAAGGAAAGATTGTAGTTTTCTTGTTCAAAGCTAGTTAGTTGGCCATTATTTTGACTGCCAAATAAATCCTGAAAGAAAGGCGGGAACCCAGCAGTGTTTTGCTCAGATTGGTTTCCACTAGACTGTAAAGCAAAAGACGGAAGCAAAGAAGCCGAGGTAATCTTTGATGCTAAATGGGCATTTTGTACGCTTATCAAACTGGATTTAAGATCAAGGTTGTTTTTTTGGAAATTTTCTATAAAACTCATCAAATTTTTGTCATTGAATTCTACCCACCAGATTTCTTTATTTGGAATTTCAATCTCAGAAATTGTTTCCCATTGTTCTGGGATTGAAATATCAATAGGTTTTAATACTTCTTCACCGTTTAAATATTTGCTATTTGCGCATCCAGCTAAGATAACTAGTAGAAGAATTGAAAAATTTTTTTTCATAACTATCTTTTATTTAAACACTCTGCAAACTTAAATAGTATTACTAAGCTAATAACCCATAAGGCGCTGATGATTACCATGTTAGCCATACCGGCGCTTACTTGCACTGCCTGTATTTTTTCTCCACCAATATATGCTAGAGGAGCTAAAATTCCATAAAATCCGATTAGTAGAAATCTACCTCTAAGAAATTTTAAGGAATGAAAAATTTGCGAGGCGAATCCAATCCACATGCATAAAATCCAAATAGGTGATAGGTTAGGAAAATTCTCCCAAGATCCAGCATATTTTACTATACCTAACCAACTAAGCAGACTATCAACAATAATTCCAAGGAATAAAGAAAGAGAAATTAATTTTAGCTCTACAACTTTTTTCTTTGATACAATTTGAAGATGAATTATGATATAAATTGTAGTAGGAATGATAGCTAAAAGGAAATTTTCATTTTTAGCAGAAAAAGCACAACAAAACCAAACTATTGTGAAGCCAAAATAATTGAATGCAATTTTCAGTTGATTAAAAATACTACTAAGTTTCACTGTTAAATTTATTTATTATCATTTTTTTTCTATAAGAGAAAATTTCTTCAATTTGAGGAGCTATAATGATTTTATTTACCACTGATTGCAAAAACTGAAGAGGCAAAACATAAGTAACCTCATCAATAATTTTTACTCCGTTGGAAGTTTCTAAAAAAATATGTTTGTGATGCCATAAGCTATAGGGACCCTTCATTTGTTCATCAATAAACATTTTATGGCTCTCATAAGAAGTTATCATTGTTCTCCATCTTTGCGGAATACCAAATATTTTAACTGTATAGTCAATAATTGCTCCTTCTTTCATAGCAATAGGCGTTGGGGTCAAAATATGAAAACCCATTTTAGGGGGTGTTATTTTTGAAAGATTTTCAGGTTGTGAAAAAAATTGAAAGACAGAATCTAGGTCACTATTAATTTCTTGTTCAGCATTGAACTTAAAAACTTTCTTTTCCTGAAAAAAAGAAAGTAGGAAAAATAATAATATTGATATAATGATATAAAAAATAATATTCATTGAGAAGTCCTTTTGGTTTGTGGCTCGGGGCGGACTTGAACCGCCGACACAAGGATTTTCAGTCCTCTGCTCTACCAACTGAGCTACCAAGCCATTTTTTGAAAATAATTTTAAAACAATTTAGCTCGAAAATTTAATCATTTAATTATAAAAATCATTATTTATATGATTCAGAGTCCAATGAAAATATTTGAGTTAAGTTTATTTAAAAATAATTTTAAACTACTGATGTGAAAAAAATTATTATCGCTTCCTCAAATTCGCATAAAATTGAAGAGATATCTCTCCAAATTTTCCCCTATTTTGAAACAATACTTTCTTTGAAAGATTTTCCAGAAATCAAAGAAATTGTAGAAGACGGGAACACTCTTAAAGAAAATTCGTATTTAAAGTCATCAGCCCTCTATGAACACTCGGGAATAGCATCTTTAGGTGACGATACGGGCCTAGAGGTTGATTTTCTTGGTGGGGACCCAGGAGTTTTTTCTGCACGTTATGCTGGAGAAAAGGCAAGCGATAATGACAACCTTCGTAAGCTTTTACAAAAGATGGGTCAGACAAAAAAAAGATCTGCCATCTTTAAGACAGTTATTTCATTTGTAGATGGAAAAAATGATTTTTTTGTAGAAGGTGTTTTAAAAGGAGAAATTTTGAAATCACCCAGGGGAACGAATGGATTTGGCTATGATTCAATATTTTATTTACCTACTATTGGAAAGACGTTAGCAGAAATGTCGATTAAAGAAAAAACTCTAATTAGCCATAGGGCTTTAGCAATGGAAAATTTTTTAAAAGAAATAAAGAAAATATTTTAGAATGTTAAATAAAGTTTATTTGTCAATTTTTTTTCTAGCTTCAATTGTTTTTTCCAAAGATACTTTTTCACAAAGTTTCTATATATTTGAAAATCACTCAGGACCAAATTTTTGCTTGAATGACTTTTCTAATTATCCTATTGGCTTGTTTAATCTGAAGAATAAAAAAGATGAAACTATTTTTCATATTGATTTTAATGAAAAAATAATATCTATTAAAAAAACTGGTTTCGCTGAATCTCAATATACCACCTATTTTTCAACAAATGACTATCTCGCTTCTCTAATAAAATCCAATAGAGACAAAGCTCTTTTTCAATCATTTGCTTTATCAAGTTCTGATACGACCTACGTAAAGAGCAAAGACAGTTTTGTAGAAATAGCAGGATTGGACTTAGGTGGGTTGGGTAGGGCTTCACTCAGGGTGCAAGGAAATATCAATATTTCAGGTAAGCTTGTTAATCAAGATCAAGAATTGGTAAGATCATCTTATCGAGAACAGCAAACCAAAAATTTTAAGTTTGATCAAAAGCAGCAATTGAATGTTCAGGGAAAAGTTGGCGAAAGAATTACTATTTCTCTAGATCAAAATTCTGAGAGAGATTTTGACTGGGAAAACACGATTAGAGTTGATTACCAGGGTGACGAGGATGATATTCTACAAAGACTTGAGGCGGGAAATATTTCTTTGTCTCTTCCTGGAACGGAGTTTGTTACTTTTTCGGGTCAAAATAGAGGACTTTTTGGAATTAAAGCTCTAACTAGATTAGGTCCAGTTGATATTACTAGCATTGCCTCATTAGAAAAAACGCAAAAAGAAACCCAAAAGTATAAGGGGTCCTCAGAGCTGAAAGCAACTCAAATTCATTTTCAGTTAAATCAGTATTTGGTTTTTCCATTGCAACTCTAACTC
>JALRJJ010000104.1 GCA_023255095.1 bacterium | reverse complement strand
TGATAAAATTCCATATAGCTGGGATCTAATTATTTAATTTTTTCATATTATGAAGTTACTTATTTTGGCAGGAGGTTTTGGATCAAGAATTAGTGAGGAATCTACTATCAAGCCAAAACCTATGGTTGATATTGGAGAAAGACCAATAATTTGGCATATTATGAAAACTTACTCTTCATTTGGTATTAATGAATTTGTAATTTTATTGGGATACAAGGGGTATGTAATTAAAGAATACTTCTCCAATTATTTCCTTCATCAAAGTGATGTTACATTTGATTTGCAAAAAAATTCAATGCATATTCATAATTCTGAATCTGAGCCATGGAAAGTTACCCTGGTCAATACAGGCTTAGAGACATTAACAGGGGGGAGAATTAAAAGAGCAAAAGAATATATTGGCGAAGATGATTTCCTTTTGACTTATGGAGATGGTTTATCTAATGTTGATATTGATGCAACAATTAGGTTTCATAAGTCACATAAAAAGATATTGACTTTAACTGCTGTTCAACCCGATGGAAGGTATGGCTCTGTAAATATTGACAATAAAGACTCTATCACTAAATTTGATGAAAAAGTTATAGGTGATGGTCGTTGGATTAATGGAGGCTTTTTTGTTTGTAGTCCAGAAGTACTTTCTTATATTGAAGGTGATGAAACAATATTTGAAGAAGAGCCTTTAAAAAATCTGGCAAGGGATAAACAGCTTATGGCATATAAACATTATGGTTTTTGGAAATGTATGGATACTCTCAAGGATAAAAATGATTTAAATCAGATGTGGCATGATGATTTAGCTCCTTGGAAGAACTGGTGAACAGAAAAATCCTCATTACTGGAGGGCTTGGATGCCTTGGTAGTGGAATGAGTCTTTATCTCAAAAATAACAGTTATGATGTTCTAATTGGCTCAAGACGAAACAAATATCATAAGCCTAAAGAGTTGCAAAACTGCTCATTGATAAAAACTGATTATAATGACTTATCATCTCTTGATCATGCCTGTAAAAATATAGATACTATAATCCATCTTGCAGCTACAAATTCACAAACATCGTCTGAAAATCCTAGGTTAGCCTATCAAGTTAATTTTCTTGGAACAAAAAAGTTGATAAATTCTGCCATCAAGAATAATGTGCGGAACTTTATTTATTTTTCCACTGCACATGTATATGGTTCTTCTCTTAATGGGAATATAACTGAAAATAGTCCGCTAAATTACTCAACAGACTATGCTTCTACCCATAAAATGGCTGAAGACTATTTGTTAACAAAAATAGCATCAAAAGAAATTTTTGGAACAGTGTTTAGATTATCTAACTCAGTTGGATTACCGCTGGTTAAAGACGCAAATTGTTGGGATCTATTTTTAAACAATATTTGTATAGGAGCAATTAGTCAAAGAAAAATAAAAATTAACTCTAACCCATATATAAAAAAAGACTTTGTTCAAATGGAGCAGGTTTACAGGATAGTGCAGAGTTTTATTGATAATGACTATCAAGTTAATTTCCCGGTCTTTAATATAGGCTCTGGTAAATCAAGAACACTATTAGAGACTGCAAAACTTGTAGCAAAGAGTTGTGATAGATTGTTTAACTTTTCTCCTCAAATAACATATCAGAAAAATTTCAAAACGAAAAACGAAGAATTGCCCTTCGAATTTAATATTAATAAGTTGCAATCGTGCACTTCGCTCACAGTCGACTCGTCAATATCTCAAGCAATTGACAAAACATTAATGTTTCTTCATGCTGAGAAAAATCTAATAGAATAATGATCTTATTTTCAGTAGTTATCCCAACATACAATCGTTCTCAATTTCTTAAAAGGTCTGTTAAAAGCGTTTTAGAGCAGACATATCCATGCTTTGAGCTTATTATTATTGATAATGGCTCAGATGATAATTCTGAAGCTGTTATTGGTAGTAATTTTTCCGACAAAAGAATCAAATATTACTACCAGAAAGGGAGTGGATCACCTGCAAATCCGAGGAATCATGGCATTAAACTTGCCCAAGGTGAATGGATATGTTTTTTAGATTCAGATGATTTTTGGCATAGAGATAAGTTAAATGAGGTCTTTAAATCTATTCATAATGGGGAAAATCTTGATGTAATTTGCCATAACGAGAAGATTTTTTATGAGCAAAATGCAACATATGGCCATACATTATCTTATGGGCCAAACTCAGAAAATATGTACAGAGAAATGTTGTTTTCTGGAAGCAGATTATCTACATCTGCAACCACTATAAGGAAAAATTTTCTAATTGATAACAATCTATTTTTTAATCAATCTCCTGACTTTGCTACTGTTGAGGATTATGATTTATGGCTAAATCTGGCAAGAACCGGAGCAAGGTTTAAATTTCTTCAGGTAGTTCTTGGATACTATAGTGTTAGCGATTCTAATCTTATAACCTCATCTGGTTTATTTTGTATTAACTTAAAGAAGCTTCTAAAACTTCATGTATTCGAAATTCAAAACTTTCAAAAAGACAAAAATGCTCTTTGGAGTTTAATCAAAATTAGGTTCGACTTGTGCATTATCAGGTTTAAAAAAATTGAGCTTTATAAGAAAATTCTGCTATTACTTATTTTATTTTTGAAAAATCCAATAAGATTTGGATTCATAGCTAAAAGTTACTTAATTAAAAAACTAAATTTCAGATGATTGTAACATCTAAAACATTGCTTAAATTCAATACGGTAAAAGATTTTTTTCACTCTGAGGTTGTTTTTGATGATTCTAAAAATTATCAATTATTCTTTCAAGGAAGAGATGCGCTTTTAAGCTATGTTTTAAATTTAAATCTCAAAGAAAATGACACTATTCTTGTCCCTGCGTTTTTTTGCAATTGTTTTTCTTAAAAATGTACCATCTGAATCTGGATATCTTTTAAAATTTTTTGATACTCTCAAATATTCCTTAATAGCTTTTGGGCTAGGTCCCAATGCAGACTCATTTGCTGACAATTTAATCTTTGCAATTTTT
>JALRJJ010000089.1 GCA_023255095.1 bacterium | reverse complement strand
CTTAATCAAAAAAAAGAAGGATGCTCATCTTTTTCCTAATATTTTTCCATCTAATTTAGATAAATTAAAAGACAGTTATTCAATTGGAGATGGAGGTACCTTTAGAGTTGCTGGAAGATCAACACAAATGTTGGTGTTATCTCCGATAGACGAAAACAGATATAATTATCATCTTTGGTTAGATAAAGAGTCTCATTTGCCTCTAAAGATGATGGTGATCGATAACAATAAAAAAGTGGTTGAAAATATCGCTTTTGCGAATATAGAGTTTCTCAAAAGTCAGGATATCAGCTGGTTCAGACCTAATATTAACAACGATATAGCTTACAGCATCAATGAGAATAAAAATATTGAAGAGACTGTAAGAAAGTTTTGGACAATTAATGATCTCCCCAGCGGCTTTGAAGAGGTTAGTTACAGTGCAAAAAGGTATGCTGGACTTAACGCGATAGCGCATCAGATCATATACTCTGATGGACTTTCTTACATTTCAATATTTATTCACCCTGTAGCGAAGAATCAAAAGCCTCAAGTAGGGTCATCGAAAAGAGGCTCTAGTAATATTCATGCTGAATATAAAAAGGGTTATCAAATTTTAGCTGTTGGCGCAGTTCCTATGCAAACACTTTCTTATATCACTAATAAAGTTAAATTGAATTAATGAGTGATAAAGGAATTGTCGTTGATGTTTCCATGAATAAAATATCGGTTGAGTCCTACCGTGATAAACCGTGCGGTCTTTGTGGACAAACCCAAGGCTGTGGCAATTCGTTATGGGGTAAATTACTCAACCATAAAAAAAATAAAATGCAAATCAATACAGAAGAGAACTTTAAAAAGGGCGATATTGTAGAAATGCATTATGATGAAAAAAAATTATTGAGAATTTCATTAATTATTTATTTCATTCCTTTGCTTTCAGTATTGATTTTTTTAGCATTAGCCCAATATATATTTGGTAATCACATTCCAATTTCAATTTTTAGTTTGATTTTGGGGTTTTTTTCTGGTCTTTTGTTGAGTCGCTATGTTGTGCAATCAATGAATGCTGAATTAGATATTACTGTGAGTAAAATTTAAATAATTATATGGAGTGTAGGTATTTATGCAATTAAATAAATTTATTGGTCTCTTATTTGTAACTTTTCTTATTCCAGCTTCTGTATTTGCTGTGACACTTCCTGATTTTACTGAGCTGGCTGAAACTCAAGGAAAAACTGTCGTTAATATCACATCAATAAAAAATGCGTCTACTCCATCAGGCAATACGCCACCGTTTCCTTATGATGAACAGTTGCAAGAATTTTTTAAAAGATTTGGTATTCCAGGATTACCAGGCATGCCCCCTAATGGGAATGCACCTCGTGAAAAGCAAGTGATGGGAACTGGGTCAGGTTTTATTATTGATTCCAAAGGCATTGTTATTACTAATGCTCATGTGGTGAATGATGCTGATACTGTCATAGTTAAACTAAACGACCAAAAAGAAATTCAAGCAGAAGTCTTGGGTATTGATAAGAGAACGGATGTTGCTGTTTTAAAAATCAAAGCAGATAATTTGCCGCAGGTAAAAATCGGTGATCCAGGTAAATTGAAAGTTGGTGAATGGGTTGCTGCGTTTTCCCGGCCGGCATCGGCCAAACCGAACTTCAAGCGCAAACAATTCATCATCTCAAGCCCAATGC
>JALRJJ010000084.1 GCA_023255095.1 bacterium | reverse complement strand
AAAGTTCAAGGAATTTATCGAAATGCAAGGGATTTTGGCAAATTAGTTGTGTCTTACATTATTCAAAGTTGCAGTACAGCTTCTTCTGTTAGTGAATTATGTATAATCTTTATGTATCAATGCTTTATGGACAGCTTCCCCAAATAGGGTAATTATCTTCGTCTAGACCGGATGCAAAGGCGAAATTTTCAGGTAAAGAAGTGATGTTTTGTACGCACCACGAGGATAAATCCTGATTAAATAAAATAGTTTCTCTAAACATGCCATCCATATTCGTCGCACTTGAGGTATCCCAAGAGCTAATATCTTTGTTAAAGGCTTTAGCAAGTGCGAATAAATCAAGCATTTTAGTAACTTTTGACGTATTCCAATTACTGATGTCTTGGTTAAATGAGGAGGCATTTTTAAAAATGCTTCCCATATTCTCGACCATAGAGGTGTTCCAATTGCCGATGTCTCGATTAAAAGATTCTGCATTATAAAACATACCATCCATATTAGTCACATTAGATACATCCCAAAAACCAATATTTCCATTGAAAGCGTTATCATTAAAAAAGTTAGCCAAAGGGTTTGATGTTCCTGACATATCTGTCACTAGGGTTGTGCATAGGTAAATATTTCCCTTATTAATTTCAGTTCGAATCGAGGAGTTATTCACAGCGGTATATATGATACCTTCAATTTTGTCCTGATCGCCGATAGCAGCTTCTGGACATTTACAGGTACCATTTTCAAAGTAAATATTACCAGAATTTTGAAAGGTGATTAAGGCTGGAGATTCTATGTTCTCACTTTTACTGCAAGACATAGTTAGAGCAACTACCGTAAGAATTAATAATTTTTTCAAAGCTAATTTATTTTATATCAACAAGATACAAAACGTATAACGAAGCAGCTTTTATAAAAAAGATATCATAAAAAACGGCTACACCATAAGAGTATAACGGTTTTATCATTTTACTTGCTCCCCCTGTTATTCAAAGTTGCAGCATGTTTTAATCTGATCATTATTCTAAACTCTGAAACATCATGGATTATAAGCCTATTGCCTTCAACTGTTCTTTTCTTAGTTTGGAATGAAGCTTTTTAATAAGGCTTTTTTTATTGGAATCATTTATCAGATTTTTTTGTTCGAAAGGATCATTTATTAAATCATACAACTCTGAATTATCTGATCGAAGCCATATTAGATACTTAAATTGATCGGTAATAAGGATTCTGTAATCCATCTGAGCTGTCCATGGAAAAGGGTTCTCATTACTGAAATATTCTATAAAAGCTTCATCACGAATCTTTCTTTTTTCTCCTGATATCAATGGAACTAAAGAGAGACCCTGAATTGTACTTGATTTTGGTATATTAGCAAAATCAAGAATGGTCGCAGAGATATCTATTGAAAGGGTTAAACCTTCGATTTCAGGCTTTTGATTTTTGATAGTAGGGGCGTAGACTATTAATGGGGATTTAATAGACTCTTCGTATGGCATTCTCCTTTCAAGCGAAAACCCATGTTCTCCGAAAAAATATCCATTATCGCTAGTAATGATAATAATTGTATTTTCAAATAGTTCATTGTCTTTAAGAGTTTTTACTATTGCCCCAACGCTTTCATCAATACTAAGCATCATTTCTGAACGCCTACGAATCGACTCTTCAGAAACGCCTAAATCCATACTCTTCTCCCAAGCTGGATCACTTTTTAGCAATTCATTTCTTAGCTCAAATGCTGCTCTAATTACTGGCTTATCTTCTTCTGCCACTGCTTCTTTTGAATAGGAAGGGCTTCTTTCAAAGATTTCATTATCATAAATTCCAGAGTGTCGTAAAGCAGGAATAAATTCTTTCGGAATTGAGAGATCAGTGGTACCATCATCATTCTGTTTTGCTTCAGGATGAATTCCCTTATGAGCGAGATAAAGGAAAAATGGATTATCAGTATTTCTTTCTATGAATTGTATTGATTTCTCTGTTAAAAGGTCCGTAATATATCCACTAGTATTCTGTGCAACCCCATTTTCGAAAAGTATTGGATTAAATACCTTGCCTTGTCCTTCAAAACTTATCCAGTAATCATAACCAGGTCGAGGATCAGGACTATTTCCCATATGCCATTTACCTACATGTCCTGTCTTATAGTTGTTTTTTTGAAGATCTTTTGGAAATAAATCAAGTAGGAAGCTCGCTTGATCTCTTGCACTATTATCAATAATCCCATGTCGCGAGGGGTACTGTCCTGTCAAAATACTTGCGCGATTAGGAGAACAGAGTGGCACAGCATGATATGCTCGATTAAATTTTGATCCAATTTGTGCCAAAGAATCAATATTTGGTGTCTTTAAATATGTATGACCACCTCCGCTCCATTCATCAAATCTCATATCATCTATTACAACGAGAACAATATTTGGATTGTCTTGACCTACAACAATTTGATTGAAAATAAGCCCTAGAAGAAGTGAAATAATAAGTTTCATCCGATTCAAAATTATTTAAAGCTGGTTATTAATAAATTAAGGACTCTTAAAAAATACTTCTTTTAAGAAGTAATAGAAAGGGCGTCATAAGCAAAAGTCCTAGACCAAATGAGGTAATAGATAACCAAACCAATGGCAATTCATATAATTCAGTTAACATCCACGAAGTATTAGCGATCAACCATAAACCCAATAATATATTTTCTAATCGTTTTAGTTTATTAGGTGCAGAATAAATCAAATAACCAGTAATAGCTATAGTTGGTATGGCAAAGGTTAAGGAAATGAGTTGTAATGATTCCTTGTATAATAGAAAATGGATTGCTGCAAACCAGGATGCGTCTTTTATGATCCAGAATGGGAAATGTAGACTTTCTAGAAAAATAAATCTTTGACTTTTAGAGACCATTTTAATTTTTTAATTCTGATACCGGCAGAAAATTAAATTAAAATCTAATTGATAAAGCAGAATAATCTCAATTAAGTATAAAGGAGACATATAGGAACCAGAGATATCTGCAAGCGAACAGCCTCTATTGAGAAGCTCAAGACCACTATGAGACATTCTAATATCATGGTTTCTTTGACTTACCTAAGGGGATTGGATGTAACGGAACTTAAGGAAGAGGTGTTACTTGCTTATTTCAAGTATATTTAAATATGAGAAAATATCTTATAAAATATTTACTTGAGTCTATTGTTATTATCACTGGTATAAGCGTATCATTTTGGATAAATCAGATTTCTATAGATAATGACACAAAAAATGAAAGGTTTAGGGTGTTGAATAGTCTATTTCTTGAGGTTCAGGAAATCGAAAATTACTCAAACGAAAGATTGAAGATTTGGAATCAAGATATTGAGATATATTCCAATCTTTTAAAAGAAGATTTAGATACAGAATTGATTGAAAGTATAGCAATTAGTAAAAGTAGGGTTGAATATAATTTGATTTATTATCGTGACTTTTCTCCTCCTATGAGTAGGTATGAATCTATGGTGAATACAGGGGATTTGAAATATATTAATTCAGAAGAAATATCAGATTTACTCACTCGTTTACATAATCAAGACTTCAGTTTAGTCAAGTCAACAGTGGAATACGAAAAGTCATTAAAAATCAAAGATCAAAAAGTTGATCGAAGATTTGCAATGTTTACTCTTAAAGATAACAAACCTGGTGAACCGTTATTGTTACACGATGAGCCAATTTATCTAGGAAATCAAATTATTGAATATTTGGCCTTAGTTGGCGATAGCTCTGACAACATTCCAGGCGT
>JALRJJ010000057.1 GCA_023255095.1 bacterium | reverse complement strand
GCCGCAGATTATCTTTTGATGACCGCTATGTTAATTGAAATTAAGTCTAGAATGCTTGTTCCAAAGCCAGATTCAATTGAGGATGATGAGGAAGACCCTAGATCAGAGCTAGTAAGAAGATTAATTGAGTATGAGCTTGTAAAAGAAGCGGCAGTTAATTTGAATACCATCCCCCAATTAGGTCACGATAGGCTTCCACCTGAGGTATATTATCAAAGAGAGATTAAAAATCATTATCCTGACGTCTCTATTCATGACCTTTTTGAAGCTTGGCAAAATGTTGTCAAGAGAGCAAGGCAATTAAAAAATCATACCATTGATCGATCCGAACTGTCTGTTAGGGAACACATGAGTGAAGTTTTGAGAATGTTTGATGATAACGAGAAGATTGATTTTGATGATTTGTTTTTAAAAGAGGACCAGCCATTACAAAAGATGGTAGTCTGTTTTCTTGCAATTTTAGAGTTAGCAAAAGAGTCACTGATAAAAATTTTTCAGCAAAGTAATTATTCAAAAATATATTTGATGAGAGCATAGTATGGAAATAAATTCGAAATTAAAAGATGTCCTTGAGGTCGCTCTTCTGACTACACAAAAACCACTATCGATTGATGATTTGCAAAAACTTTTTGATGAAAAAATCGAGCGTTCAACTTTACGCATGCTCCTGGATGAACTAAAAAATGACTGGGATAAAAAAACACTAAATTTAATAGAGGTATCTTCAGGCTATAGATTTGAAGCAAAACAACAGTTTGTTGAAAATTTGATGAGAATGAACCCCGACAGAGCTCCAAAATACTCTAGAGCGGTTATGGAAGTATTAGCAATCATTGCATACCGACAGCCGGTAACAAGGGGTGATATTGAGTCAATAAGGGGAGTAGCCCTAAACCCCAATGCCATTCGACAGTTAGTTGAAAGAGAATGGATTGATATTGTTGGCGTAAAGGAGACTCCGGGAAGACCAGGCTTGTATGGAACTACAAAACACTTTTTAAATGATTTTGGTTTGACCAACCTATCAGATTTACCAGATATTGAAAAATTTGAGGAACAGCTCAATTTAGATTTAGTTGGAAATCAAAATCTCGAGCAAAATGATTCGCAAGCCTCAATCTCGAATGAGTCATCAGATGGCCAAGAATAGCTCTGTCGAAGAGTTGGAGAATAAAAAGGAAAGGATTCAAAAATTTCTTGCCAACATGGGAATGGGCTCAAGAAGGTCTATCGAGGAGCTCATTAAACAGAAAAAGATTACTGTTAATCAAAAACCAATTGATTTAGGACATATGGTTTACGGTAATGAAATCATTCATATTAATGGTAGAAGAATATATTTTAAGAATACCGAAAAAAGAGAATCCCGTTTAATTATTTATCATAAGCCTGAGGGTGAAATCGTCTCTCATTCTGACCCTAAACATCAAAAAACTGTTTTTCAAAAATTACCTAAAGTCAAAAATGGTAAGTGGATATCTATTGGCCGGCTCGATATTAATACCTCCGGACTATTGCTAATTACCAATGATGGAAAATTGGCAAATCACATGATGCATCCCAGTCAGCAAATCGATAGAGAGTACTCGGTAAGAATTTTGGGAGAAGTGACCGAGGACATAATTCATAACATCAGAAAAGGGGTTAAGCTGGATGATGGCATTGCACATGTAGACACCTTTGAACATACTGGTGGTGAAGGTGCTAATCAATGGTATAGGATTATTTTAAAAGAGGGTAGGAATAGAGAAATAAGGCGGTTAGTTGAGTCACAGAATTTAAAAGTTAGTCGACTGATTCGAACACGATATGGACCATTAAATCTTCCATCTCATCTAAAGCGAGGACAGTTCATGGAGATTGAAAAGAAAAATCTTGAAAAGATTTTTAAAATGCTTGGGATGAGTTGAGCGTAATTAAGCTTAAGAATTAACTACACAAAATTTTAATTAACGATAACTTATAAATTTCTTTGAGCTTTTCAATGTCATCTATATTTACGTGTTCATTTATCTTGTGGATTGAGGCATTGATTGGACCGAACTCAACAACCTGCTTACAAATTTTTGCTATAAAACGACCATCTGATGTCCCACCTGTTGTAGAGACTTCTGGCGTTAGACCGGTGACATCAGATATGGCAGAGGTTAATACATCTGTTAGGATCCCTTTTTCAGTCAAATAAGGCTCACTCGGAATTTCCCAATTTAGCTCATATTCATCGGCATGTTTTTTAACAACCATCTCCACCTCATTTTTCAATTGATCGGGAGTGCATTCGGTTGAATGACGAAAATTAAATTGTATTTTTACATCTCCAGGAACAACATTTGTGGCACCTGTTCCGGCATTAATATTAGAAACTTGCCATGATGTCTTTGGAAAATATTCATTTCCATTATCCCAGGATATTTTTTTAAGTTCATCAATGATTGAGGCAGATCGATGAATCGGATTATCAATCAAATGGGGGTATGCAATATGTCCTTGTATTCCTTTTACAATTAATGTTGCAGAAAGCGAACCACGCCTACCATTTTTTATAGTATCTCCAAATTTCTCAGCACTGGTGGGCTCACCCACAATACAGTAATCAATATCTTGATTATTGTGAATAAAATGTTCAACAATTTTTTTAGTCCCATCAGTAGCAATACCTTCCTCATCAGAGGTAATAAATAAACCTATCGATCCCTTATGATCTGGAAATTCAGCAGTGAACTCGTTAATTGCAACAATAAAGGCAGCAATA
>JALRJJ010000114.1 GCA_023255095.1 bacterium | reverse complement strand
GAATTCAAATTCCTCAAAAAGTCTGGATTCCTTTTACTGCAAAGAGCATTCCTACTTTTTTACCTAATTATCGTTTACCGGCATTTAAATCGGTTGAAAGAGGAGATGTGGTTGTATTTGAATATCCTAGAGATGGAGTTTATAAATATGTCAAAAGGTGTATCGGATTACCAGGAGAAACTATTTCTATTGTCAATCGTGAAGTATTCATTAATGATCAGTTAATTCCTCTTCCTCAGAATGCACAATTTCTAGATTTTAAAGCTCAGGATTCTAATGTCAACGATAATAATATTTTTCTCAAAAGAGGCAATAAAGACAATCTGACTGCAATAAAGATACCGCAAAAAGGCGATATTTTAGAGATTAGCTTAGCTATGGATTGGGAATATATCTTTCCATTGTTGTTATACGAAGGAAACGTAGTAGAATTAATTAATGAAGATTTTGATTTACAATTATCTTTTACCAATAGTAGCCCAATGGATATTTATCGTAGGACTGGAGATGTGTCCATTTTTAAAAATTATGTTCCATCAAAGGGGGCTAAATTAATTAATCCTTGGTCAGAGATGTTCAAAGAAAACTATCTTCAGTATATATACATTAATGGAATACCGCTTCAAGAATTTGGAACCTATCAATTAAATCAGAACTACTATTGGATGATGGGAGATAATCGAGATAATAGCGAAGATTCACGTTTTTGGGGATTTGTTCCTGAAGATAAAATTCTTGGACAACCGGTAATCACTTGGTTTTCGCTGGATTTAGATTCCTATAAACCTCGTCTGTCAAGAATTGGAAAAATTCCAAATTAAAAAAAAAGTTTTGATATTGCATTTTAGTGATTAGTTTTGGTTGTTTATTTAATTATTGAGGTATTATAATGTTTAGTAGTACAGAAAAAATTTTAAGCGTTCTAATGTTTGTTCTTGTAGTTGCCGTTGGTTTTTCTTTAATGCAATATAATTCAGCCATGAATGAAATGACTCAATTACGCCAGGAACAATCTGAACATGTTGATCAAGTCAATCAAGAATTCAAACAACGTATTAAAAATGTTGAGTTAGATAATGTTGGTCAAGGAAAAAAAATTCAACAAGGTCAGGAAATGATTTTAGCAAATACCAAACTTATTTATGCGAAGGCTGACTCATTGGGCAGTTTGATTGATGATTTAGCCTATGAAATTAAACGTGTAGATAGAGATTTAACTAAAAGAATTCAAAATCTGCAAAGAGACCTTGAAGGTTTAGAAGATAATTTTGATTCTGAAAAACGTCGCGCACGTAGAGAAGCTTCTGATATGAAAAAAGATATCAAAAAGCTAATGGATGAAGTCTTCCCTCCAGAAGAAGAGAAAAAATAAATTTTAAGAAAAGTTAATTAAACTAAAAAGGGGCTGTATTCAGCCCCTTTTTTTGTACCGAGGGTCGGGCTCGAACCGACATGAGATTGCTCTCACTGGTGTTTGAGACCAGCGCGTCTACCAATTCCGCCACCCCGGCGAATAATGTTGACAAATTTCTGTTAAAGTATGTACTTTGTCAATAGAATAAGAATAGGGGAGTGTAATGGCATTTAAAACTATACCGCAAATGTTTCAACAAATGGTGGAAAAAAAACCAAACCACCAAACTTTTTTTACCAAACAATCAGATGGCAGTTGGAATGGAGTAACTTTAACCGAGCTGCAAAATTGGGTTGAATCTTTTGCTAATGGATTGAAAAATCTTCAGATAAATGATTCTGATAAAATAGCTATTATTGGATCAAATTCCCCAAAATGGGCTGTCTCAGATTATGCCATTTCTCATATTCGAGCAGTCAGTGTGCCCGTTTATCCAACCTTAATCCCTGAGCAAGCTCAATATGTTGTAAAACATTCAGAGAGTAAAATTGCTATTGTGCATGATCAAGTCCAATTAGACAAGATTTACCCTTTGTTATCTGATGATTCTTGCAATCTTCAGCAAATTATTATTATGGATGACTCCTACTCTGGCGATAAAGCTTTGACATTTAAATCAGTTTGCGATTTGAAAGATCATCAATATGATATTCGAGCTCATTCAACCACAGTGGAAGAAACTGATTTGTTAACCTTAATTTATACCAGTGGCACTACAGGTCTTCCCAAAGGAGTCATGCTGACTCATGCGAATGTTTGTAATAATTTGAATAATATCCAGGAGCTGATTGAATTAGCTCTTCAAATGAAACCTGATATGGTGCCTGCAGACGGGATTGAACGATTCCTATCTTTTTTACCTATCAGTCATAGTTTTGAAAGAGTTGGAGGTCATTACTGTATTTTTAATCAAGGAATGCAAATTTATTATGCAGAAAGCATGGAATTAGTTATCAATAATATTCAGGAAGTGAAACCAACTTTTTTGACCGCCGTACCTCGAATTTTCGAAAAAATTCATGCAAAAATTATTGAGAATGTTCAAGCCACTAGTGGAATCAAACGTTCGCTTGCCGAATGGTCAATCAAAATTGGTTCGAGAACGGTCCCATATATACAAAAAAATCAGCCACTTCCATTGTTATTGAAACTTCAACTAGCCATTGCTGATAAACTTGTATTACATAAGTTTAGAGCAGTGCTTGGTGGACATGTTAGAGCCTGTTCTTCTGGAGGATCAGCACTTTCGAAAGAAGTGGGTTCATTCTTCTGCGGAATTGGTATTTCAATTATTGAAGGATATGGATTGACAGAAACCAGTCCTGTTATGACTTTAGGTAATCCAAAGTTCTTTAAATTTGGAACGGTCGGTAAACCTATTCCAGGTGTTGAAGTTAAAATCGCAGGAGATGGTGAAATTCTATGTCGTGGTCATAATGTCATGCAGGGGTATTATAAAGATCAAGAAGCTACGAATGAAGCGATTGATAAAGATGGTTGGTTCTACTCTGGCGATATCGGTGAATTTGATGAAGATGGACTCCTCAGAATCACTGATCGCAAAAAAAGTTTAATTGTTACCTCTGCAGGGAAAAATGTTGCTCCTCAACCAATGGAGATTGCCTTAACCTCCAACAAATATATTGAGCAATGTAGTGTGATAGGAGATGACCGTAACTTTATTACAGCTTTAATTGTTCCTAATAGGGAAAATTTAAGTAATTGGGCAACTTCTAAGGGACTCCAATCATTAAGTTATGAATCTTTGTGCGTGCATGAAGACACTTATGAAATGTTTGATCTGATTGTCAAAGATACAATGTCCAATTTTTCTCGATATGAATCAGTAAGAAAGTTTACCTTAATACCGCAAGAATGGACGGTAGATAATGGCGAACTGACTCCTAAAATGTCGATTAAACGTAAAGTTGTCTCCCAGAAACATCAGAAAGAAATTGATGCAATGTATGATCCATCCACTGCACCTAAAAAAAGTTTAGAAGATGGAACCGATGAAGGTCAAGTATTCGGCTAGGGTTTTTTTCTTTAGTTTTGTAATCATACTTTCTTTTAGAGTTGTAACTGCTCAAGAAAACCCTTATATCACTGTTCTAGGAATTGCTCAAGATGGTGGGTATCCTCAATCTGGATGCTTGAAAGAATGCTGTATTAATCTATGGGACAATCCAAAACAAAGTAAGCATGTTTCTAGTTTAGCGATTGTCAGCCCAAACGAAAGAGCATTTTGGATTATCGATGCCACTCCTGATTTTCCAGATCAACTTAATTACCTTCATCAAGAACTACCAAGCTATCAATTGGCCGGTATCTTTTTAACTCATGCGCACATTGGTCATTACTCAGGTTTAATTCATTTGGGCAGAGAAGTAATGGGGTTAAAGGATATCCCAGTCTTTGTGATGCCGAAAATGAAAGAATTTCTGCAAAAAAATGGTCCGTGGAGTCAATTAGTTTCCTTGAAAAATATCAAGCTGATAGATTTAAAAGATCGTCAAACGCTATCTTTATCAAATGATTTATCAATCCAGCCAATCATTGTTCCGCATCGAGATGAATTTTCTGAAACCGTAGCCTATCAGATTCAAGGAAAACAATCTCTTTTTTATGTTCCAGACATTGATAAATGGGAGACATGGAATCAAAATATCCAAACCATTGCTCAAGAAAATTCCTTCACTCTGATTGATGGAACATTTTACGACACTGATGAATTACCAGGACGTGATATGTCAGAAATACCTCATCCGTTCATTGTTGAAACTATGAACTTATTACACAAGGAGAAAAAAGGAGTTTATTTCATTCATTTGAATCACTCTAATCCATTATTGAATGAAGATTCAAAAAAATATAAGGAGTTTACTCAAAAAGGTTTTAATATTGCTAAACAGGGTCAAAAATTTGATTTATAACCATCCATGAAAAGAAGAAATTTTTTAAAGGCTAGTGCTCTCACCTTGGCAAGTCCATTACTCGCATCAGGAGATCAGAAAGTGAAAAGAAATACGCAAAATCCAATTGTCATTTCAACTTGGAATCACGGTATTCCAGCCAATGAGGTTTCAGCAGAAATATTACATGCTGGCGGAAGTGCTCTTGACGCTGTGGAAGCCGGTGTTCGCGTTACTGAGGCTGATGCTCAAAATCAATCTGTAGGTTTAGGAGGAAGACCCGATCGTAAAGGAATTGTAACGTTAGATGCTTCAATTATGGATTCTCAAGGTAATGCAGGTTCCGTAGCGTTCTTGCAAAATATTAAACATCCCATTTCAGTTGCACGTCTAGTGATGGAAAAAACAGATCATGTCATGCTTGCTGGTCAAGGAGCTTTGGAATTTGCTAAGGAACAGGGGTTTGAAGAGGAAAATTTGTTAACTGAACAATCCGCTGTGGGTTGGGAAGAATGGAAACGTAATAATAATATCAAAGATACTTGGGGACCCAATGATGATCATGACACTATTACGTCATTAGCACAAGATAAAAATGGTAATATTGCGGCAGCGTGCACCACAAGCGGATTAGCCTACAAATTACATGGTCGAGTAGGAGATAGCCCCATCATTGGAGCAGGAATGTTTGTTGATAATGAAATTGGAGCTGCAGGGGCTACTGGAGTTGGTGAATTAGTGATGCGAACTTGTGGAAGTTTTTTAGTGGTGGAATTGATGCGCCAAGGTCTTTCTCCAATGGAGGCCTGTAATGAAGCAGTCGAGCGAATTATCAAAAAAGAGGGCAAGAATACAAAATCCCAAGTTGGCTATATTGCCTTACGCAAAGATGGAGAAATTGGCTATGCCTCAATTCATAAAGGATTTCAATATGCTCTTTATAAAAATAAGAAAAATAAACTTTATGATGTTCCTAGTAAGCTATAAATCTTCAATTGTTTT